>NZ_JBHVEU010000065.1:0-27224 GCF_042802075.1 Kitasatospora sp. NPDC057518 | reverse complement strand
GGTGCGCACAGCACCCGGCCCCTGCGCCGTGCCCCGCCCCCGCAGGTCCGGGCCGGTCCGGCGGGCGTACCGTCCGTTTCCCGGGTGCTGGGATGATCGTCCGATGCTCCCCTCGGACGCCCCGCCCCTGCCCAGCGCAGCGCCCCTCACCAGCGCGGCCGCCGCCCGCTGGCGCGCCGCCCGGACCGCCTGGCGACTGGACGGCCGCTGGCTCGCGCTGGTGCCGCTCGCGTTCGTGGTCCTGGCCGGCGCGGTGGAGCCGGACGTCGGCCGGTGCAACGTCCAGAACGTCTGCCGGGACACCTGGGGCTCGGGGCTGGCCGGCTGGTCGGTGCTGGCCGAGATCGTCCTGCTGGCCACCAGGGCCCGGGTCCGGGTGCTCGTCCCGCCGGTCGTCCTGGCGCTGCTCTGGTACCTCCCGGAGGGCCTGGTCACCCCGGTCGCCCGCTGGTCGGCGGTGCTGCTGCACGTGCTGCTCACCGCCGTCCTGCTCGGCGCCGAGTCCGGCCGCCGCCGCGCCCGCCAGCAACTGGACGAGCTGATGGCCCCGCCCGTCCCCTATCCCTGGAGCGCCGCGGGCGGGCCCTCGCCCGTCCACCGGGACGGCCCGCCCGTGCTGCGCCGCGCCCTCGGCGTCCTGCTGCTGGTGGTCGCCGCGGCCTTCCCGGTGTACGGCCTCTGGGCGCAGGCCCGGGCGGACGGCGCCGCCGAGCGGGCCACCCGGGTGACCGGCACCGCGGACGGGAGCGACCGGGACGGCGCGCTGACCGTCCGCTTCCAGCCGCCCGGCGGCGGCCCCGAGCGCACCGCCGCCCTGGACGTCTGGTGGCAGCGCCGGCCCCAGCCCGGCGAGCCCGTCCCGCTGCTGGTGGACGGCGACTCGGTGCGCGCCCTGGGCGACGACTACGACGTCTCCGGCCAGCTGGCCGCCGGCGGCCTGATCGCCCTGCCCGGCCTGGTGCTGCTCGGCTCGGCCGCCGTCGCGAGCGCCCGCCGGGGCAGGCCCGCCTTCGCCGGCGCCGGCCCCGCGCTCGCCGTCCGGGTGCGCGCCGACGCCCGCGGCGACCTGCTGGTGCTGCCGCTGGACGGCCCGCCGGACGGCCCCGGGCTCTGGCGGCTGGTCGAGCGCGACCGCTACCGCTGGGCCCGGAACGCCGCCCCGGACGGCGCGGCCCCGGCCTGGGTGCCCGAACACCTGGAGACCGAGGACGAGGACGCCGACTACCCCGACCCGGTGCTCGACCACGACGAGGACGAGGAGGAGCACTGGGAGCTGTTCGACCGGGCGACCCCGGCCGAGGCCGCCGAGTGGCTGGCCCGGGCCGGCCGCAGCGTGCCCGCCGTGCTGTACGGCGGCCCGGACGGGCCCGACCACCAGCTCCTGGTCCGCCCCGGCCTGCTGGACGGCGACCCGCACTGGGTGGCGGCCGTGGTCGCCCCCGCCGCCCGGCCCCCGCGCGTCGGCCGGCGCTCCGGGCGCTACCGCGAGCGCGACCTGGCCGTCGCCGCGCTGACCGCCGAGACCGTCGCCGCCGCCCCGGCGGCCGGTCCGGACGCCGAGCCGCTGGCCGCCCGCCGCTGGGAGATGCCGCTGCCGCTGCGCGCGGCCGCCGGACCGGTGGCGGCCCTGGTGGTCGCCGCCGCCGTGGTGCTGCTCGACGACGACGGCTGGTGGGAGGGGCTGCTGCGCCCGCTGTGGATCGGCTCGCTGGCGATCCTGGCCTGCGCCCAGACGCTGTCCTGGCAGCTGGTCGCCGACCGCAACGGCCTGCGGGTGGCCACCGCGCTGCGCACCCGTTGCTACCGGTGGGCGGAGATCTCGGCGGCGGCGGCGCACCGGAACCTGCTCACCATCCGGCTGCACGGCGGGCGGGAGTTCTCCTTCTTCAGCCGCCCGGCGGTCTGGCTGGCCGCCCTCTTCGGCGGCCGGTACGACCCGGGCGCGGTGGCCCGGACCGTCGCCACCGCCGCCCACCGCCCCGACCTGCGCCCGGCACAGGCCCTGCCGGACCGGCTGGGCGGCCCCCAGCACCTGGTGAACCGGCTCGCGCTGACCGGCTACGCGGTGTTCACCGTCGCCCACTACGCACTCTGAACCCACCCCGGACCGCCACCGGATCCACACCGCTTCCGGCCTGCGCGTAAGGGGGAGTACGGTGTTCTTGATCACAGCACCGGCGCGGCACCGCGAGGCGTCCCCGGCAGCCCGGACCGGGACAAGACGAGGACACGTCCGCACCGGTACGGTTGGCCCCGATGAACACCAAGGCTGCTGAGGAGCTGCCGGCTGTTTCCGTGATCATGCCGGTGCTCAACGAGGAACGTCACCTGCGCACGGCGGTCCGGCGCATCCTGGACCAGGAGTACCCCGGGCCGATGGAGGTGGTGATCGCCCTCGGCCCCTCCACCGACCGCACCGCGGAGATCGCGGCCGAGCTGGTGGCCGAGGACCCGCGGGTGCGGACGGTGGCGAACCCCACCGGCCGGACGCCGGCCGGGCTGAACGCCGCGATCCGGGGCTCCCGGCATCCGATAGTCGTGCGCGTGGACGGCCACGGCCTGCTCACCCCCGGCTACATCACCACGGCGGTCCGGCTGCTCGGCGAGATGGACGCGGCCAACGTCGGCGGCATCATGCACGCCGAGGGCGAGACCGAGTGGGAGAACGCGGTCGCCGCCGCGATGACCTCCAAGATCGGCGTCGGGAACGCGGCCTTCCACACCGGCGGCCTGGCCGGCCCGGCGGACACCGTCTACCTCGGGGTGTTCCGGCGCGAGGTGCTGGAGAAGCTCGGCGGCTACAACGAGGAGTTCATCCGCGCCCAGGACTGGGAGCTGAACTACCGGATCCGCCAGGACGGCGGCCTGGTCTGGTTCACCCCGCAGCTCAAGGTGACGTACCGGCCCCGCCCCTCGGTGCGGGCGCTGGCCAAGCAGTACAAGGACTACGGCCGCTGGCGCCGGGTGGTCACCCGCTACCACCGGGGCTCGGTCAACCTGCGCTACCTCGCCCCGCCGGCCGCGCTGGCGGCGGTCCTGCTCGGGCTGGGGCTCGGCGCCGCCGTCCACCCGGCCTTCCTCGCGGTGCCCGGCGCGTACCTGCTGGGCATCCTGGGCGGTGCGGCGGTCGAGGGGCGCGGCCTGTCGTTCAAGGCCAAGGCGCTGCTGCCGGTGGCCTTCGCGACCATGCACCTCAGCTGGGGCTTCGGCTTCCTGACCTCACCGCGCTCGCTGGCCCGGAGAGTGATCGCCAGCGTCGGCCCGGCCGCCAAGGACGTGCTCTCGAAGACCGGCTGATCCGCGGATCCGCCGATTCGTTTCGGCAGCCGCCCCGGCGCCTTCTCGACGCCTCCTCGGCGGCACCGCCCGGAACCCGTTCGGAACCCGTCCGGCACCCTTCCCGGCACCGCTATCGTCGGTGCGCATGGCGACAGTTGAGGGCGGGTCGGGCGCGGCCCGGATCGAGCCGAGCGCGGACGTCGACGGACGGGCCGCGATCGGCGCCGGGACGACGGTCTGGCACCTCGCCCAGGTCCGCGAGGACGCGGTGGTCGGCGCGGACTGCGTGATCGGCCGCGGCGCGTACGTCGGCCCCGGCGTCCGGATCGGGGACCGGGTCAAGGTGCAGAACCACGCGCTGGTGTACGAGCCGGCGGTGGTCGAGGACGGGGTGTTCATCGGCCCGGCCGCCGTCCTCACCAACGACCGGTACCCGCGCGCGGTCACCCCCGACGGCCGCCCCAAGGGCCAACTCGACTGGTGTGCCGAAGGGGTGACGCTCCGTCACGGCTGCTCGATCGGCGGCCGGGCGGTGCTGGTCGCCGGGGTGACGGTCGGCCGCTGGGCCCTGGTCGCGGCCGGCGCCGTGGTGCACCGGGACGTCCCGGACTTCGCCCTGGTCGCCGGTGTCCCGGCCCGCCGGATCGGCTGGGTGGGCCGGGCCGGCGAGCCGCTGCGGCCCGCCGGGGACGGCGGCTGGCAGTGCCCCCGGACCGCCGAGCGCTACCGCGAGCAGGGCGGAACCCTCGTACCGCTGTAGCTACTTGGCGCAGACGTCGGTGTCGTCCGCCTGCACCCGCTGGAGGTCCTCGGGCGCCTCGGTGGGCACCGCCGGGGTGGCGGGGGCGGTCAGCACGTCCTTGCCGAGCACCAGCAGCAGCCCGTTCTTCGGGTCGGACTTCTCGGCCGGCCGGACGGCGTCGCCGGGCAGGCCGAGGGCGGCGGCCAGGGCGCCGGCCTCGGCCTCCATGCCGCTCGGGTAGGACACCGTGGTGGTGTCGGCGGGCGGTGCGTCGCTGCCCACCGCGGCCCGGTCGAAGCCCTTCGCCCGGAGCTTCTCCACGGTCGGCCCGGACTGTCCGCGCTTGCCGCTGCCGTTGCGGACCGTCAGCTGGGCGGTCTTGAGGTGGATCGCCGGGAGGGTGGCGGCCGGCGTGGCGGGGGCCGGGGCCGCCGGGGCCGCCGGGGCCGCCGGGGCCGCCGGGGCCGCCGAGGCGTCGGCGGCCGGTGCCTCGGGGGCGGGCGGGGCGGCGGTCTCGGTCAGCGAGCGGTCGGCCGCGACCATCGCGAACAGCTGCCCGGCGTCCGGCTGCTTGAGGATCACCCGGTTCTCGTCCTTGGGGTCGTCCAGGACGGGCGCGGTGGTGAAGGTGATGTTCTTGGTGTCGACCCTGCTGATGTCCAGCGCGAGGTCCTTGAGCTTGTCCACGCTGCCGATGCCGGAGTCCACGGTGAGCGCCTTGGTGGCGGCGTCCGCGAGCTTGTAGAGCTTGGTCGGGCTGGTCAGGGTGTCGTCGCTCTTGATCTTGCGGATCATCGAGCTGATGAACTGCTGCTGGAGCGGGATCCGGGTGAGGTCGCCGCCCTGGCCGACCGCGTGCCGGGTGCGGACGAAGGCCAGCGCCTCCTCGCCCTGGACCACGTGCCGGCCCTTGGTCATCTTGAGGTGGGAGCCGGAGTCGTTGATGTCCTTGGCCGCGCAGACCTCGACCCCGCCGACGGCGGTGGACAGGCTCTTCACCGCCTCGAAGTTGACCTGCACGAAGTGGTCGACCCGGATCCCGGTGTTCTTCTCGACGGTCTTCCAGGTGCAGCCCGCGTCGCGCCCGGCCTGGCCGAGGCTGTTGTTGAACTCCTCCCGCGCCGAGCCGGGGATCTTCTTGCCCTGGGTGCTCTGGCACTCCGGGATCGGCAGCATCAGGTCGCGCGGGAGGCTGATCACCGTCGCGTTGGTGCGGTCCTTGGCGATGTGGAACAGCAGGGTGGTGTCGGCGTGCCCGGTGCTGCCCTCGTCGCCGTACTCCCGGCCGAGGCCCTCTCGGCTGTCCGTGCCGATCACCAGGACGTTCAGCGCGTCCCCGGCGGCCGGCGGGCGCTCGGACTCGTCGCCCAGCTGGACCTTGACCGAGGTCAGGTTGTCGTTGAAGTGCCGGTACAGGTAGTACGCCCCGCCGCAGCCCGCGACCATCACCAGGGCGCCCGCTCCGGCCGTCCACTTGAGGGCCCGTCGGCGCCGGCTGCGCCTGGCGAGCGCGGCGGCCCGCCGACGGGTGTCCCGGCGGCCCTCCGGGGCCGGTGCGGCGGGCTCCTCGGCGGTCGGTGCGGCGGCCCCGCGGCGCTGCCGGGGGACGCCGGGGGCCGGGTCCACCCGGTACCGTCCGGCTTCCGGTTGCTCCTCGTGCACGGGGGTTCCCTACCTTCGACCGGTCACGGCTGTGGACCGCCCGTACGGACGGGCCGATCCGGACACAGTAGACGAGCCGAACGCGGGAGTCGTTCCCGGTGTGATCTCCGCCATGTTCCGGCAATGCGGAGGTAAATACCGTACGTGGCCGACCAATTGCGGAAGCGTCCGGATCGGTCGGTGCGGCCGGCCCGGGGCGGCCGGGGCGTCCGGCTCAGTGCTGGGCGCAGGCGTCCACGTCGGCGGTGCGTCCCTCGAAGGTGGGCGCGGCGCCCGCCGAGGGTGACGCGTTCGCCAGCGCCGCCACCTCGGCCGTCGGCTGGCTCCCGGCGCCCGCCCCCGGCCCCGCCGCCGGCGAGCGGCCCGCCCCCGGGACCGGCCCCGGGGACGGCGCGGACCCGGGCGCCCGGACGGCGACCGGCCGGTCGTCCCGCAGCGCCGCGAACAGCTGGCCGGTCTGCGGCTGCACGAACTCGTCCCGGTCCGAGTCGTAGCGGTACGGGCGGCGCGGCGCGGTCAGGAAGACCACGTCCGCCGAGGGGATGCCGCGCAGGTCCTGGGTGAGGTCGTACAGCGCGCCGAGCGAGGACAGCGCGCCGTCCGCCCGGACCGAGGAGGTCGCGGCGTCCAGCACCGGCCACAGCTTCGCCGGGTTCAGCAGCACGCCCTGCGACTGCACCTTGCGGATCAGCGCGGCCAGGAACTGCTGCTGACGGCCCATGCGCTGGGTGTCGCTGCCGTCGCCCAGGCTCTCCCGGGCCCGGACGTAGCCGAGGGCCTGCTCGCCGTGCAGGGTCCGCCGGCCGGCGGCCAGGTCGAGCTTGGCGTCCTTGTCGTGGATCGGCTGCGGCACGCACACCTCGACCCCGCCGATCGCGTCCACCATCGTCTTGAAGCCGCTGAAGTCGAGGATCACGTAGTGGTCGATCCGGATGCCGCTCAACTGCTCGACGGCCCGGATCGAGCAGGCCGGACCGCCCGTCTCGAAGGCCCAGTTGAACTGCATCAGCGCGGGCCTGCTGCGGGTGCCGTCCGGCTTCTCGCAGGCGGGGACGGTGACCATGACGTCCCGCGGCACGGAGACCGCCGTCGCGTGCCTGCGGTCGGCGGCCAGGTGCAGCAGGATCGTGGTGTCCGAGCGCTGGCTGCCCGGCTCGCCGCCGTACGAGCCGTTCGCGCCGGAGCGGTCGTCACTGCCGATCAGCAGGAGGTTCTCGGCGCCCCGCGCCCCGGCGGTGCGGCTCGGCCGCTCGGCCTCCAGCCTGGCGAGCAGCCGGTCGGTGGCCGAGTCCGCGCGGATGTTGCCGTCCAGCGTGCGGTAGGCGATCCAGAGCAGCACCCCGGTGGCGACCAGCAGGAACGCGACGGCGCCGGCGGTGATCATCAGCCACCGCCGGCGCCTGCGCGGGCGTCCGCTCCCGCCCGGAGGGGTGTCCGTCGGCGGGCCGTCCTGGGCCGCGCCGTTCGTCGGGGGAGTGGCGGTCGGGGGGTGCTCGGTGTCGTCCTCGGCCATGGCAGCGATCCCTACCCGCCGGGCCCGGGCCGGGGGTTAGCCGAGGCGCAGTGTCACCCGTTCGGATTCGGTCCGCTTCTCCCACTGCCCGGCGTCCAGCGCCTGCGAGTTGCGGCAGAGCACCACCGAGGCGCCGGCCGCCAGCGGCGCCAGCAGACCGGCCTCCAGACCGGTCCAGTCGTCGTACGAGAGGGTGGACAGCACGCGGTCGCCGGGCTTCAGGCCGAGCCGTGCCGCCCCCTCCCGGGCCAGCGCCACGGTCTGCTCGCCCGTCAGCTTCAGCGGCAGCCCGTCCACCGCGGTCTCCAGCGCCGGCCCCTCCGGGGCGACGGGGGAGTACGGGGCGAAGCGGTCGCCCTGGCCGGGCACCTCGGCGGCGTAGTCGAGGAAGCCGTCCGGGCGCTGCGGGAAGCGGCCGCCGAGCGGACGCAGGGCGAGCGCGACCCGCTCGCCCTCGCAGGCCTGGGCGGCCTCCAGCCCGTCCGGGCCGCTGACCACCAGGTCGGCGGCGGCCGGGTCGCCGCCCGGCACCGCCGTCACCCCGACCGACCAGCAGGCCAGCAGCCAGACGGCGCTCTGCCAGTGGGCGGGCAGCAGCAGCGCCGCCCGGTCGCCGGGGCCGGCGTTCAGCTCGTCCTGGAGGAGGTTGGCCGTCTTGGCCACCCAGTTGTCGAAGGTCCGGGCGGACAGCTCCACCCGTTCGCCGGTGGCGTCGTCGTAGAAGGTGACCAGAGGGGCCGCGGGATCGACCGAAGGCGTGCCGCCGCGCAGGAATGCGTGCAGCAGCTCGACGGGGGTGCGGGCGTCGGCAGCGAAGGGCGCAGTCATGGTGCGCCCCAGCCTACGGCCTTCGGGTGGGAGGTCGGGAGGGGCGGCCGAACGGGCGCGGAGCGGCGTGGCGGGCGGTCCGGTTTGCGGCGACGATCCGGTTTATGCGCCTCTCACTTCCGGCCGCCCTGCTCGCCGGCTGCACCGCCGCCCTCCTGCTCCAGCCCGCCGCCGGTGCGACCCCCTCGTCCGCCCCGCGCCGCCACGACTTCGCCGGCGGCGGCTCCACCACCACGCTCCCGCTGCCCGCCGGGACCGGCCTCGCCCCGCGCGGCACCGCACCGTTCGAACTCCTCGGCCTCGGCTGGGACGGCCCGGCGGACGCCCTCGCCGGCGCGGTGCTCCGGGTCCGCACCCGGGACGCGGCCACCGGCCGCTGGAGCGGCTGGCACCGGCTGGAGGCCGACGCCGAGGACGGCCCCGACCACACGGCGCACGGCGCCACCGCCCCGCTCTGGACCGGCCGCAGCGACGGCGTCGCCGTCGAGTTCCGGCCCGGGCCCGCCGGAGCGCCGCCCGGACTGCGGCTCGACCTGGTCGACCCGGGACACGGCGCCGCCCCGGCCGCCGTACGGACCCTGCCCGCGGAACCGCCGACCGCGCCGCCCGCCGGGCCGGCCAAGGGGCAGGCCCCGCGCCCGAGGATCGTCACCCGGGCCGGCTGGGGCGCCGACGAGTCGCTGCGCGACCCGGAATTCGAGTACACCGGCCCGGTCCGCGAGGTCTTCGTCCACCACACCGCCACCACCACCGACTACGCCTGCGCCGACGCGCCCCGGGTGGTCCGGGCGATCTACCAGTACCACGTGAAGACCAACGGCTGGCGGGACATCGGCTACAACTTCCTGGTCGACCGCTGCGGCACCGTCTACGAGGGCCGGGCCGGCGGCGTCGACCAGCCCGTCCACGGCGCCCACACCCTCGGCTTCAACACCGACTCCGCCGGCGTCGCCGCCCTCGGCACCTACACCGGCGACCAGCCGTCCCGCCCCCTCCTCGACGGCCTCGCCGCCCTCGCCGCCTGGAAGCTCGGCCTCGCCGCCCGCCCCGCCGACGGCCGCGCCCGCCTCACCTCCTCCTCGGACGCCAGCCGCTACCCCAAGGGCAGCACCGTCGACTTCGACGCCGTCTCCGGCCACCGCGACGCCTTCGACACCGAGTGCCCCGGCAACGCCCTCTACGCCCGCCTCCCCGCCCTGCGCGCCGCGGCGGCCCGCCTGCAGACCCGCTGACCCCGGGGCCCTCCGCCGTCCCGCCGGCGCTGTCCGACCCCCCGCGTATCGTTCATGTCCGGAGGCGACCCGGGAGGCGACGGCGGTGGAAGCGGTACGGCGCTGGCGCCCGGGCTTCCCGCTGGACGTCGCCCGCACCCTGCTCCCGCTGCGCCGCGGCCCCGCCGACCCGGCGTACCGCAGCACCGGCGACGGCGCCGTCTGGCGCGCCTCCCGCACCCCGGGCGGCATCGGCACCCTGCGGGTGCTGCCGCGTCCGGCCGCCGGCGAGGTCGAGGCGAGCGCCTGGGGCCCCGGCGCGGACTGGCTCCTCGACCGCCTCCCCGCCCTGCTCGGCGCCGAGGACGCCCCGGAGGCGCTGGTCCTGCCGCCCGGCCCGCTGCGGGACGCCCAGCGCCGTACCGCCGGGGTCCGGCTGACCAGGACGGGCCTGGTGCTGGAGTCGCTGGTCCCGGCGATCCTGGAGCAGAAGGTCACCACCGACGAGGCCTACCGCGCCTGGCGCCTCCTGCTGCGGGACTTCGGCACCCCGGCGCCGGGCCCGGCCGAGGGCATGCGGGTGGCGCCGTCGGCCCGCGAGTGGGCACTGGTGCCGAGCTGGGAGTGGCACCGGGCGGGCGTGGACCCGAAGCGCTCGGGCACGGTCGTGCGCGCCGTCCGCCTGGCGCCGCGGCTGGAGGAGGCCTCGGCGATGGGCCACGAGGAGGCCTTCGCCCGCCTCACCGCCGTCCCCGGCATCGGGCCCTGGACGGCCGCCGAGACGCTGCAGCGCAGCAACGGCGACCCGGACGCGGTCTCGGTCGGGGACTTCCACCTGCCCAACCTGGTCGGCTGGGCGCTGGCCGGCCGCCCCCGCAGCGACGACGCCCAGATGCTCGCGCTCCTGGAGCCCTACCGCCCCCAGCGCCACCGGGTCTGCCGCCTCCTGCTGGCCACGGCCGCCCACGCCCCCCGCTACGGCCCCCGGCTGACCCCCAACGACCACCGCCACCGCTGACCCCGGCGGCTGCCGCTACCGGACGGTGATGAAGGCCCCCGCGTCGCGTTCCGGACGGACCTTCGGCGCCTCCGCGGGCCGGCCGACGGCGACGGCGCCCATCGGGTCCCACCCTTGGGGGAGGTCCAGCGCCTCCCGCACGGTGTCGCGGCAGAACATGGTGGACGAGACCCAGGCGGAGCCGTACCCCTCGCCGGTGAGCGCGACCAGCAGGTTCTGCACGGCGGCGCCGGCGGCGACGGTGAACATCTCCCGTTCGGCGGCGGCCCGGCGCGGGTCCGGGTAGTCGTGCGAGCCGTCCGTCACCAGGCAGGGCACCACCAGGTACGGGGCGTCGCGCAGGACGTCGCCGCGGGCGGTGCGCCGGGCGATCTTCGCCTCGTCCCAGCCGTCGAGTTCGCGCAGGTCGCGCTGCCAGGCGGCGAGCATCGCGTCGAGCAGCCGGACCCGGGTGTCCGCCGACTCCAGCAGCACGAACCGCCAGGGCGTGGTGTGGTGCGGGGCGGGCGCGGTGACGGCGGCGGCGACGGCGCGGCGGACGGCGGCCGGGTCGACCGGCTCGGTGGTGAAGGAGCGGACGGTGCGCCGCAGGGTGACGGCCTGCCGCAGCGCCTCGGAGGTGCCGAGCCGGAACATGTCGTCGACGGCGGGCCGGACCAGCGGCCGGGCGCCGTCGCCGTCCTCGGCGGTGACGAGGTGTCCGAGTCCGCGCACGACGGCGACCGGGACGCCACTGGCCTTGCCCTTCACCAGGTCGGCGGCGGCGGCGAGTTCGTCGGCCGTCGCGGTGACGGTCATCTCCAGCCGGTTGCCGTGGCTGTCGGTGCGGCCGCGGTGGTCCTCCAGGACGGAGAGGCCCGCGGCGCCGATCGCCACGTCGGTCAGCCCGTTGCGCCAGGGCCGACCGAAGGTGTCGGTGACGACGACGGCGAGCCGGCGGCCGGTCAGCCGCTGGAGCCGGGCCCGCAGCGCGCGGGCGGAGGCGTCCGGGTCCTCGGGCAGCAGCAGCACGGTGCCGGGGGCGGTGTTGGAGGCGTCGACCCCGGCGGCGGCCATGACGAGGCCGTTGCGGTTCTCCACGATCCGGACCGGCCCGCGCCGGGCGACCACCCGGACGGTCTCGGCGTCGATCGCGGCCTCGCGGTCGGCGGCGTGCAGCAGCCTGCCCTCGGCCTTGCTGACGATCTTCGAGGTGACCAGCAGGATGTCGCCGTCCTGGTACGTCCCCGCCTTGGCGATGAGCTCGCCGAGGTCCGCCCCGGCCGCGACCTCGGGCAGCCCCTCGACGCCGAGGACCTCCAGCGTCACTTGCGCACCTGCTCGGCCAGCGCGAGCGCCGCCCGCGCCATCTCGGCGGTGGCCTCGACGTCGGTCATCAGCAGCGGGACGGCCCGGCAGGCGATCCCGGCGGCCTCGACGGCGGCCACCGAGGCCTCGTCCACGGTGTCCACCAGCCACCCGTCGACGAGTGCCGCGCCGTAGTCGAGCGCGACCGCCTCCGCCGTGGCCTCGACGCCGACGGCGGCGAGCACCTTGTCGGCCATGCCGCGCACCGGCGCCCCGCCGATGATCGGGGAGAGCCCGACCACCGGCGCGGGCGCGGCGGCGACCGCCTCCCGGATGCCGGGGACGGCGAGGATGGTGCCGATCGAGACCACCGGGTTGGACGGCGGGAAGAGGATGACGTCCGCCTCGGCGATCGCCTCCAGCACGCCGGGCGCGGGCTTGGCGGTGTCCGCGCCGACCGGGACGATCGCCTCGGCGTCCACCTCGGCGTGCAGCCGGACCCAGTACTCCTGGAAGTGGACCGCCCGGGTGCCCTGCTCGTCGGTGATCCGCACGTGGGTCTCGACCCGGTCGTCGCTCATCGGCAGCAGCCGCACGCCCGGCTTCCAGCGCACGCACAGCGCCTCGGTGACCTGGCTGAGGCTGTACCCGGCGGTGAGCATCTGGCTGCGCACGAGGTGGGTGGCGAAGTCGCGGTCGCCGAGCCCGAACCACTCGGGGCCGACGCCGTACTCCTTCATCTCGGCCTTGATGGACCAGGTCTCGTCGGTCCGGCCCCAGCCCTGTTCCTCGTGGATGCCGCCGCCGAGGGTGTACATCACGGTGTCGAGGTCGGGGCAGACCTTGAGGCCGTAGAGGTGGATGTCGTCGCCGGTGTTGCCGATGACGGTGATCTCGTCCTGCGGTCCGACCGCCGCGAGGAGTCCGCGCAGGAAGCGCGCCCCGCCGATTCCGCCTGCCAGTGCCACGATGCGCATGGGGTTCATCCTGCCACGGTCCGACTTTCCGTCAGCCGTGATCAGTGCGACCCGGCCTGCGCCTGCCGCCCGCTGTGCTGCTCCTGGTGCTGCTCGGGGACGGCGGTGGCGCCGTACTGGTTCATCTCGGTCAGGCCGGGGGCGTAGAGGTGGATGGAGACGGCGGGTTCGAGCGCGCCGTTGACGACCTCGTGCAGGTAGCCGGAGGAGAACACCCGCTGCCCGCCGGGCCGCAGGGTGCGGGCGATCGCGCCGCTGGGGTCACCCCCGGCCGAGGGCTGGGGGAGGGTGAGGGAGCGCTCGATCAGCTCGCCCCGGACGACGCTCATCACGCCGGAGGACTCGCCGTGGTCGTGGAAGCCGCTGGACTGCCCGGGCAGCCAGCTGAGCAGCCAGACCTCGTAGCCGGGGCCGGTCTCCAGCCGGGCGTACCAGCGGGTCAGCGCGTCGTAGCGGACCAGCGGCTCCCAGCGGGAGCGGTCGGCGGCGATCTCGCGCACCAGCCGGGCGTACTCGGCGACGGTGGTGGGGTGGGCGGGCAGGTCGGTGCGCGCCAGGTGCGGGAAGGCGAGCGGGTCGCCGGCGATGGAGACGTCGCTGAGGCCGTCGGCCCACTGGCGGGTCCGGGCGTCGGCGGGGGTGCCGGTGCGGACGGTGGCGGGGCCACGGCGGGAGAGCTTGTTGCGGTCGCGGTTCCGCTTGCGGATGCGGATCATGCGCACGGGAGTCGTCCTCGGAAGGGTCGGCCGGTTCGTCGGGATCGGCCGGATCCGGGATGTCCTGGGACGGGAATCGCGGGCGGCCTCTGTGCTTCCTGTGGGCGGCGCGCGGTGGGACGCGGGCGCCTAGATACAGCAGGAACAGAGGCGACAACAAGAGTTCACGGCACGGCGGAGCGTGGAACCGCTCCGGGGGCTGGCGAACTCTGACATAGGAGCAAGGACACCGCATCCGCAGGGGCGGTGTCAAACCGAAGGATGCGGCATTCGAGTGGGTTAGGTCCGGATCTTTCCCTGATGGGGTGATTCATCACTCTCTATGTTTCGATGGGAAGATCGCCGGGAAGGCAGGCCGATGACCGGCCTGTGACGGTGACCGAGCGTCACCCGGTGAATGGTTGCGGATGGTTCGGCACCGTTCAGGACCTTGAGGTGGAAGGTCCGATGTGTCCGGATATGTACACTATTCGTAACGGCTTGGTGCCAGGGAGTGAATCCCAGCCCCAATACCAGAGCTCGGCTTGACTGGGCCAGAGTGACGCAACTGTAATTTCACTCGTGTCGTCAGCCGCACGAGGCAACGGCAACCACGGGGACGCCAAGTAGGGGCAGAGGAGGCGCGCCACATGAGCGAGCTCTTTGAGCTGTTGATCGGGGACGGCATCGCGGAGGACGAGGAGGAACTCGGCTGGCAGGAGCGCGCGTTGTGCGCCCAGACCGACCCCGAGTCCTTCTTCCCCGAGAAGGGCGGCTCGACCCGCGAGGCCAAGAAGGTCTGCCTCGCCTGCGAGGTCCGTTCCGAGTGCCTGGAGTACGCCCTCGCCAATGACGAGCGTTTCGGCATCTGGGGCGGCCTCTCCGAGCGCGAGCGCCGTCGGCTCAAGAAGAGCGCGGTCTGACCGGGCGGCCCCCGCCCCCCGCTGACCCTTCGACAGCGACGGACAACCGCACAGCTGTACGGGCGCCTCACCGCGGTGGTGGGGCGCTTTCGTGTTCCCGGGGCCCCTTCACCGTCCCCGCACGCACACCCCGGACGAAGCGGCCACCCGGAGCCGTTAGTGTGGTGCGCCATCCGGTTGCCGTTCACCGGCTGTGTCCACCGAGAACTGGGGCCCGCGCACGCGATGACCGTCTACAGCCACCAGAGCGGCTCCACCGCTTCCCGGCCGCCCGCCTATCCGCGCCACCTGGTCACCGCCGTGATCGTCTCGCACGACGGCGCCCGCTGGCTCCCGCGGGCCATGGCCGGCCTGCTCGGTCAGGACCGCCAGGTCCAGCGCGTCCTCGCGGTCGACACCGGATCCACCGACAACTCTCCGCAACTGCTCGCGGACACCCTCGCCGACTGGCTGCCCGAGAGCGGGCCGCTGGTCCTCGGCCGCCGGGCCGGCTTCGGCACCGCCGTCCACGAGGCCGTGGCGGGCAGTGCGCCCCTGCGCCCGGAGGACCTCCCGTACCGGCTCGACCCCTCCGGCTACGACCCGGTCACCGGCGGCTGGGACGACTTCGGCGACCCGCTCGCCCAGGAGGACGACCTCGGCCGCGGCGGCCCGCGCGAGACCCGGCCGGTCGAGTGGCTCTGGCTGCTGCACGACGACTGCGAGCCGCAGACCGACGCCCTGCGCCGACTGCTCCAGGTCGCCGACTCCACCCCCAGCGCCGCCGTGGTCGGCCCCAAGCTGCGCAGCTGGTACGACCGCCGCCAGCTCCTCGAGGTCGGCGTCACCATCGCCCGCTCCGGCCGCCGCTGGACCGGCCTCGACCGCCGCGAGCAGGACCAGGGCCAGCACGACCAGGTCCGCCCGGTGCTCGCCGTCTCCAGCGCCGGCATGCTGGTGCGCCGGGACGTCTTCGAGGAGCTCGGCGGCTTCGACCGGGCCCTCCCGCTGATGCGGGACGACACCGACTTCTGCTGGCGGGTCAACGCCGCCGGCCACCGCGTGGTGGTCGCCCCCGACGCCGTGCTGCGGCACGCCGAGGCGGCCGCCCGCGAGCGCCGGGCGATCGACTGCGGCCCCGCCCATCCGCACCGGATGGACAAGGCCGGCGCCGTCTACACCCTGCTCACCAACTGCAAGGGCGCGCTCTTCCCCTACGTCCTGCTGCGGCTGGTGCTCGGCACCCTGCTGCGGGCCGTCACCAACCTGCTCGGCAAGGACCCGCGCCAGGCCTTCGACGAACTCGCCGGCCTCGGCCACGAACTCGTCCGCTTCCCACGGCTGTTGGCCGGGCGCAAACGCCGCGCCAAGTCCCGGTCGGCGGACGCCCTGGACGACCGCACGCTCTTCCCGGCCCCCGGCGCCACCACCCGGCTGGCGGTCGAGGGCGTCGTCGGCTCGCTCGGGATAGGGGGCGGCGACGACACCGGCCGGCACGGCTCGGCCGAGGCCGGCGGCGACGAGGACGCCGAGGACCTGGTCGTCGAGCAGTTCGCCCTGCTCAAGAAGCTCGCCCGGCGCCCGGCGCCGGTGCTGTTCGCGGCCCTGCTGGTGTTCGCCCTGATCGCCTGCCGCGGCCTGCTCGGCAGCGGCGAGCTGTTCGGCGGCGCCCTGCTGCCGGCGGCCGACGGGGCCGGCGGCCTCTGGTCGATGTACGCGGACGCCTGGCACCCGGTCGGCACCGGGTCCACCGCCGCCGCACCGCCGTACCTCGGCGTGCTCGCGGTGCTCTCCTGGATCCTGTTCGACCACGCCGACCTCGCGCTCACCCTGCTCGTGGTGCTCTCCGTCCCGCTGTCCGCGGTCAGCGCCTACCTGGTGTCCCGGCCGCTGCTGGACTCCAAGCTGGTCCGCGCCTGGGCCAGCGCCACCTACGCGCTGCTGCCCGCCGCGACCGGCGCGCTCGCCCAGGGCCGGATCGGCACCGCCGTGCTCGCCGTGCTGCTGCCGCCGCTGGCCCGCGCCGCGGCCATCGCGGCCGGCCTCGGCATCCGCGCCGAGAGCGCCGCCAAGGGCGCCCGCCCGGGCTGGCGCCCGGTCTGGATGACCGTCCTGCTGCTCACCCTGGCCACCGCCTTCGTCCCGATAACGTGGGCGCTCGCGGTGCCGCTCTGCCTGGCGATGCTGGTCGTCGGGGTGCTGCGCGGCAGCGCCTTCGGCTCCGGCGGCGCGGCGCTGCGGCCGCTCGGCCTGCGCGTCCTGGTGATCCTGGCGGTGCCGGTCGCGGTGCTGGCCCCGTGGTCGCTCAAGGTGCTGTCGCACCCGCAGTGGCTGCTGCTGGAGGCCGGGCTGCCCGGTCTGCACGGCACCGGCGCGAGCGCGGCCGGCCTGCTGCTGGTCAACCCGGGCGGCGCCGGGGTGCCGCCGGTCTGGCTCTCGGCGGGTGTCGTGCTGGCCGCCCTGGCCGCGCTGCTGCGCGCCGACCGCCGCCGTGCGGTGCTCGTCGCCTGGGGCGCGGCCGGCGCCGGCCTGGTCTTCTCGGTCGTGGTGGCGGGCACCTCCGTCACCCCGGCCTCCGGCGGTCCGGCGGTGCCCGCCTGGACCGGCCCGGCGACCCTGATCGCCGGGCTCGCCCTGCTCGCCGCCGCCGCGATCGGCGCCGACGGCGCCAACGCCCGCGTCGCCGGGATCGCCTTCGGCTGGCGCCAGCCGGTGGCCGCCCTGGTGGTGGCCTCGGCCGTGCTGGCCCCGCTGGGCACCGGCCTGTGGTGGGCGCTGACCGGCGCCGGCGGGCCGCTGCACCGCGGCCAGGCCGACCAGGTCCCCGCGTTCATCGCCGAGGAGGCCGGGACCACCGACCGGGCCCGCACCCTGGTCGTCACCGGGGAGAAGGGCGGCGGCGCGGTCCGCTACACCGTGCTGCGCGGCGCCGGTCTGACGCTCGGCCAGGCCGAGTCCACCGTCGACCCGGCGACCGGCACCCAGGACGGCCTGAACAAGATGGTCGGCAGCCTGCTGGCCGGCTCCGGCGCCGACCAGGCGAGCGCCCTGGCCGGCTACGGCATCGCCTACGTGCTGGTCCAGCAGCCGGTGATCGACGCCTTCAAGGACGTCCTGGACACCACCCCCGGCCTGGTCAAGGCCAACCAGGACGGTGCCGCCGCGCTCTGGCAGGTCAACGGCACCCCCGCGGTCCGCGCGGTGATCACCGCCCCGGGGGCCACCCCGGTGGTCGTCCCGTCCGGGGCCCGCGACCTGTCCGCCACCGTCCCGGCCGGCCCGGACGGCCGGGTGCTGCGGCTCGCCGAGTCCGCCGCCCCGGAGTGGAAGGCCACCGTCAACGGCACCGCGCTGGAGCCCACCACGGTCGACGGCTGGGCGCAGGGCTTCAAGCTCCCGGCCGCCGGCGGCAAGCTGACCGTCACCCGCGAGGGCGGCGCCGCCCACACCGGCTGGATCTGGGCCCAGGTGCTGCTCGGCCTCACCATCCTGGTGCTGGCCCTGCCCGGCCGCCGCAGCCACAAGGACGACGACCTGCCGGAGGAGGCCGTCGCCACCGCCGCGCTGGCCGCCGCCGCCCAGGCGCAGGCCCCCGCCCCCGGCAGCCGCCGGGCCCGCCGGATGGCCGAGCGCGGCGAGGGCGCGGAGGGCGCCGAGGGCGGTGCCGAGGAGTCCGGGGTGTACGACCGGCCGGGCGCGATCCCGGCCCAGCCGAGCTCCGAGCCGGTGACCGGCGCCGTCCAGGCGGCCGCCGCCATCCAGGACGCCGAGCAGTACACGGACCCGTACCAGGCGTACCAGCAGGCCGACCCGTACAGCTACGACCAGTACGCGGCCCAGCAGCCGGTCGCCGCGCCGTACGGCGGCCAGGGCTACGACACCCAGGGGTACGACGCCCACGGGTACGGCCGCCAGCAGGGCTACGAGCAGCCGTACCAGCCCGAGCAGCAGCCGTACTACGAGGTCCACAGCTACGACGGCGGGCAGCAGCCGGAGCAGCAGCAGCCCTGGCTGCCCGGCCAGCCCCAGGGCGAGGCCCCGTACGACCCGAACGACCCCAACGGCCCCGGCCGGTACCCGCACCAGCACGGATCGGGGAGCTGACCCGCGATGAAGAAGCCCGCATTCAGGAAGAAGTCCGGCGCCGGCGAGGCCGCCGAGTCGGCCGGGCCCGCCGTCGCGGCGGAGCCGTCCGGCCCGGCCCGGACGTCCCGCCCCGGCCGCGGCCGCGGCCCGCTCGCCGGGCGAGCCGGAGGAGCCGGAGGAGCCGGAGGAGCCGGAGGAGCCGAGGGGGCCGGAGCAGCCGGGTCCGGCGGGGCGGCGAAGACCACCCAGTCCCTGCTCGCCGCGGCCGTGGTGCTCGCGGCGGTGTTCGGGATCGCCCAGGTGCGCCCGCCGGCCGCCCCGGCCAAGGCCGGCACCGGGGCCGCCGCGACCACCGCGCAGGTCGAGCGGACCTCGGTGGTCTGCCCGCAGCCGGTCCAGGGCCTGACCGGCTCGACCACGCTCACCGCCTACACCCCGCCCGGGACGGGCTCCGCCACCGGCGGGGCCGGCTGGCTCTCCGACGCGGCCGCGCCCGCCGTGCCCGCCGCCCAGCCGACCACCGCCCCCGCGGCCCCGGCCGCCGCCACCCCGGCCCCGACCGGCTCGGGCGCCCCGGTCCAGGACAAGAACGCGGCGCCCGCCGACGCCCGGCTGACCGTGCCCAAGCCCGGCACCCCGGCCACCGGCCCGGCCGCCAACGGCGACGCCGCGCCCGGCACCGGGGCCGTCGCCACCGGCGCCCTCGCCCCCGGCTTCACCGTCACCCAGACCACGGTGGTCACCGAGCAGCGCGGCCTCGGCCTGTCCGGCCTCACCTGCACCCCGGCCGCGACCAGCTTCTGGTTCGCCGGGGCCAGCACCGCCGCCGACCGGGTCGACTACCTCAGCCTGGTCAACACCGAGTCCGCCGCCGCGGTGGTGGACATCAAGCTGTACGGCGACAAGGGCCTGATCGACAACGACGCCGCCAACGGGATCACCGTCTCGCCCGGCAGCTCCCAGGCCGTCCTGCTGTCGACCCTCACCAAGGGCGCGGTCGCCGACCTCGCGGTGCACGTGGTGGTGCGCTCCGGGCGGGTCGGCGCCGCGCTGCACGCCGCCGACGGCGGCAAGGGCGCCGACTGGGTCCCTGCCTCGGACGCCCCGGCCCCGGTCCAGGTGATGCCCGGCCTGCCCGCCGACACCGCCTCCGCCCGCCTGGTGGTCTGGGCGCCGCCGGAGGACGACGCCGACCTGAAGATCCAGCTGTCGGGCAAGAACGGCTGGTTCAGCCCGGCCGGCAACGAGTCGATCCACGTCAAGGCGGGCATGGTGGCCGCCGTCGACCTCGGCAAGCTCACCCGGGACGAGGTCGCCGGGCTGCGGCTGTCGCCCAGCGACGACAAGCACCGCACCCCGGTCGTGGCCGGGCTGCGGGTCGACCGGGCGGCGGCCAACGGCAAGACCGACGCGGCCTGGCTGACCGGCAGCGACCCGGTCGGCGCCCGCGCCACCGTCGCCGACAACCGGGCCGGCGCCTCCACGCTCTACCTGACCTCCAGCGGCGAGGCCGCCACCGTCCGGGTCACCGCCTCGGCCGGCAGCGGCGGCGGCACCCCGGCCACCAAGGAGGTCCAGCTGCCGGCCGGCGGCACGGTCGCCCTCCCGGCGCCCGAGCCCGCCGGGCTGAACGGCGTCTTCGCGCTCACCGTGGAGACCGTCTCCGGCGGCCCGGTGGTGGCCGCCCGGATGCTCTCCCTGCCGGCCAAGGACGTGCCGATGTTCACCGTCCAGGCGCTGCGCGACGACCGCAGCACCGTCAAGGTCCCGCAGGCCGGCCAGGACCCGGGCGTCGTCCTGCGCTGAGCGCGCCGAGCGGGGCCCGCGCCGGACACCCGGCGCGGGCCCCGGCCCGTCTCAGTCCTCGTCGTAGCGCGGGTCGATGGCGTCCGGCGACAGCCCGAGCAGCTCCGCGACCTGTTCGATCAGGATCTCGTGCACCAGCGCCGCGCGGTCCTCCCGGGTCTTCGCCCGGATCTCCACCGGCCGCCGGTACACCACGATCTGGCTCTTGCGCCCCTGCTGGCCCGGCGACACCCGCCCCAGCGGCACGCCGTCCTCGGCGTCGGCGCCGTCCGGCTCGTGCAGCGGCACCTCCTGGACGGCGAACTCCACCTCGATCAACTGCGGCCAACGCCGTTCGAGGCGCTCCACCGACTCGCGCACGTAGTCGTCGAACAGTTCGGAGCGGGTGAGCGAGATCGGCACCTGGGGCGGCGCCAGCGGGCCGCGCAGGCCCCGCCCGTGCCGGTCGCGGTGCCGGGGGCGGCGCGCCGGGCCTGTCGATGACTGCGGTGCGGAGCTGTCCATATCACTGCCGAGGGTAGTCCTTGGACGGTCGGAAGTGGACCACTCCGACCGGGAATCGCACGGGGCGTCGGATACGCGGACCCGGCGCCCGCGGGGCGACACGGCACCCCCTCCGGGCAGGCGGTCTTCGCTCCCCGGCGGGGAGTGCGGTACCGTCCACCCTCGTGAGCTCTGTACGTCGTTGTTCGCGGACCGCGTGCGGCCGGCCGGCCGTCGCGACGCTGACGTACGTCTACGCGGACTCCACCGCCGTCCTCGGGCCGCTCGCCACCTACGCCGAGCCGCACTGCTACGACCTGTGCGCCGAGCACGCCGAGCGGCTCACCGCCCCGCGCGGTTGGGAGGTCGTCCGGCTCGCCGCCGAGGCCGGGCCGCTGCGCCGCAGCAGCGACGACCTGGAGGCGCTGGCCAACGCCGTGCGCGAGGCCGCCCGCCCGCAGACCCCCCGTCAGGGCCGCGGCTTCGAGGGCGAGTCCACCGAGGGCGGCCGCCGCGGCCACCTCCGGGTGCTGCGCTCGCCCGACAACTGACACCCCTCCCGGTACGGGGCGTCCCCGGTCCTGGCACGGGGCGTTCGTCCGGCCCGGGTACGCTGCCCGTCTACCGTCACCGCGCCCGTCGACCGACGCGCGGTGGCCCCGACGTTTCGTGATCAGTCCTAAAACCAGGGTGGAGCCGCAGTGCGCGACCTCAAGCAGCTCGTGAAGGCGTACGACGTCCGAGGCGTTGTCCCGGACCAGTGGGACGAGAGCCTGTCCCGGGCCTTCGGTGCCGCGTTCGTGCAGGTCACCGGCGCGACCGCGATCGTGGTCGGGCACGACATGCGGCCCTCCTCGCCGTCGCTGAGCCTGGCCTTCGCCGAGGGCGCCGCGGCCTACGGCGCCGACGTGGTGCAGATCGGGCTGTGCTCCACCGACCAGCTGTACTACGCCAGCGGCAAGCTCGACCTGCCCGGCGCGATGTTCACCGCCAGCCACAACCCGGCCCAGTACAACGGCATCAAGCTGTGCCGGGCCGGCGCGGCCCCGGTCGGCCAGGACACCGGCCTGTCCGAGATCCGCGAGCTGGTCGAGTCCTGGACCGCCGAGGACGACACCGTCACCGTCCCGGCCAGGGACGTGAAGCCGGGCGCGCTGTCCGCCCAGGACACCCTGCGCGGCTACGCCGACCACCTGCTGGGCCTGGTCGACCTCACCGCGATCCGCCCGCTCAAGGTCGTGGTGGACGCCGGCAACGGCATGGGCGGCCACACCGTGCCGACCGTCTTCGACGGCCTGCCGATCGAGCTCGTCCCGATGTACTTCGAGCTGGACGGCACCTTCCCGAACCACGAGGCCAACCCGCTCGACCCGAAGAACCTGGTCGACCTCCAGGCCAAGGTCCGCGAGGTCGGCGCCGACGTGGGCCTGGCCTTCGACGGCGACGCCGACCGCTGCTTCGTCGTGGACGAGCGCGGCGAGCCGGTCTCCCCGTCGGCGATCACCGCCCTGGTCGCCGTCCGCGAGATCGCCCGCGCCCGGGCCGCCGGCGAGGCCGAGCCGACCGTCATCCACAACCTGATCACCTCCTGGACCGTCCCCGAGGTGGTCCGCGAGCTCGGCGCCAAGCCGGTGCGCACCCGGGTCGGCCACTCCTTCATCAAGCAGGAGATGGCCGAGACCGACGCCGTCTTCGGCGGCGAGCACTCCGCGCACTACTACTTCCGCGACTTCTGGCGCGCCGACACCGGCATGCTGGCCGCGCTGCACGTGCTGGCCGCGCTCGGCGGGCAGCCGTCCGCGCTGTCCGGGCTCACCGCCGAGTACGACCGCTACGCCGCCTCCGGCGAGATCAACAGCACCGTGGCCGACCAGGCCGCCAGCACCGCCGCCGTCCGCGCCGCCTACGCGGGCGGGGAGGGCACCACGGTGGACGAGCTGGACGGCCTGACAGTGGCCGGCCCGGACTGGTGGTTCAACCTGCGCGCCTCCAACACCGAGCCGCTGCTGCGCCTGAACGTCGAGGCCAAGGACCCGGCGAAGATGGCCGAGCTGCGCGACGGCGTGCTCGCCGTCGTCCGCGGCTGAGCCCCTCGCCCGACGCCTCGCCCGACGCCGCGCCCGAGCCCCCGACCGGGCTCGCGCCCGCGCGGAGCGCCTGAGCACGGGCCCCGGTGCCCCGGCCGGTAGGGTTTCCTATCGGCCGGGGCACCTCCGTGCCACCCCCGAACCTTGGAGAGCCCCATGAAGCTCGAATCCTTCCTGCTGGAGATCCTGGTCTGCCCGCAGTGCCGGGCCGCGCTCGTCGAGGGCGGCACCGAGGAGCAGCCCGAGCTGGTCTGCACCGGCGCGGACTGCGGCCTCGCGTACCCGGTCCGCGAGGGCATTCCGGTCCTCCTGGTGGACGAGGCCCGCCGCCCGGCCTGATCCTGGGGGCGACGCCCGGGACGAAGCCCGGGCGGAAGCCCCGGGACGAAGCCGCCCCGACCGCCCCGACCGCCCGTCCAGGACCGCAGCCGGAGGTTCGCCGCATGCTCGACGACACCCTGCTCGACGACCCGGCCGCCCTCCAGCGCGCCGACCACGACCGCGCCCTGCTGGCCCTGGCCGGCGCCGGTGCGCGGGTCCGCACCGCACTGCGGCAGGCCGAGGCGGCCGGCCTCGACCGGCTGCGTCCGGACGGCCGCCCGCGTGCCGTCCTGGTCGCCGGGCACGGCAGCGCGCTGACCGCCGCCGAGATGCTCTCGGCGCTGGCCGGTACGAGCTCCCTGGTCACCCCGCTGCCGCCGACCGAGGCCGCCGCCCCGCGCGCCGACCGGGCCGGCGCCCCGCCCGCCTTCACCGCCGGGCTCGGCTGGCAGCTGCCCGGCTGGGCCGGCCCGCTGGACCTGCTGGTGATCAGCTCCGCCGACGGCGGCGAGCAGGGCCTGGTCGCCCTCGCCGAGCAGGCGTACGCGCGCGGCTGCGCGATCGTGGTGACCGCCCCGGCCGGCAGCGCGCTGGCCGAGGCCGCGCTGCAGGTGCGCGCGCTGCCGCTGCCGTTCGTGGTCTCGGTGCTGCCCGAGGACCTCGCGCCCGTGACGGCCGTCGAGCCGGACCTGCCGGCCGAGGACCCGGCGGCGCTCTGGTCCCACCTCGCCCCGCTGCTGGCGCTCGCCCAGAAGATCGGCCTCACCCAGCTCCCGTACGACGCGCTGCCGGCCCTCGCCGACCTGTTGGACGCCGCCGCGGTGCGCTGCCGCCCGGACGCCGCCGCGTACACCAACCCGGCGAAGGGCCTGGCCGCCCGGCTGGCCGGGACGGTCCCGCTGCTGTGGGCCGAGGGCCCGATCGCCGGGGCGGCCGCCACCCGGTTCGCGGCCCAGCTGGCCGACCGGGCCGGGCGTCCGGCGCTGGCCGGGCCGCTGCCGCAGGTGCTCACCGCCCACCGCGGCATGTTCACCGGGCAGTTGGGCGCGGGCGCCGATCCGGACGACTTCTTCCGCGACCGGGTCGAGGAGCCGGACCCGCTGCACCTCCAGGTCCTGCTGCTGCGGCACGCCCCCGGCGCGGCCGGCCCGGCGGCGCCGGACGGGCAGGACGGCCCGGCCGAGGTGCCGGAGGAGGACGCCGGGCCGCGCAGCTTCGGCGTCTCCCGGGCGCACCGGCTGGCCGCCGCGCACGACGTCCGGCTGACCGAGTACGCGAGCACCCGGCCGGACGCGCTGCACGCGCTGGCCGACCTGGTCGCGCTGACCGACTTCGCCGCCGTCTACCTGGGGCTCGCCGCCGCGCAGTCCTGAGACGGTCGGCCGATCGGGCCCCCGGGGCCGGTACGGTAAGCGCTCGACGACGCCGACCGACCCGTGAGGACCTGGAAGCATGAGCACCGAAGGCGGTACCAAGGCACTGATCGCGGCGCTGTCCGCGAACCTGGCGATCGCCGTGGCCAAGTTCACCGCCTTCGGCTTCACCGGCTCCTCCTCGATGCTGGCCGAGGGCGTGCACTCGGTGGCCGACTCCGGCAACCAGGTGCTGCTGCTGATCGGCGGCAAGCGGGCGCGCCGGGCGGCCGACGAGGAGCACCCCTTCGGGTACGGCCGCGAGCGCTACGTGTACGGCTTCCTGGTGGCCATCGTGCTGTTCAGCGTCGGCGGCCTGTTCGCGGTCTACGAGGGCTGGCACAAGATCAGCCACCCGGAGGCGCTGGACTCCTGGGGCTGGGCGGTCGGCGTGCTGGTCTTCGCCATCGGCATGGAGGGCTGGTCCTTCCTGACCGCGGTGCGGGAGTCGGAGAAGGCCAAGGGCAAGCAGAGCTGGACCCAGTTCATCCGCACCGCCAAGGCGCCGGAGCTGCCGGTGGTGCTGCTGGAGGACACCGGCGCGCTGATCGGCCTGGTGCTCGCGCTGTTCGGCGTCGGGCTCACCGTGATCACCGGCGACGGCGTCTGGGACGGCATCGGCACCCTGTGCATCGGCCTCCTGCTGGTGGTGATCGCCGTGGTGCTCGCCCTGGAGACCAAGTCGCTGCTGCTCGGCGAGTCGGCCGACAAGGACTCGGTGCGCCGGATCCGGGAGGCGCTGGTGGACGGCGAGGCGGTCACCCGGGTGATCCACATGCGCACCCTGCACCTCGGCCCGGAGGAGCTGCTGGTCGCGGCCAAGATCGCCGTCAACGCGGAGGACAGCGCCGCCCGGGTCGCGGAGGCGATCGACGCCGCCGAGTCGCGGGTCCGCGCGGTCGTCCCGATCGCCCGGGCGATCTACCTGGAGCCCGACGTGTACAGCGCCGAGAAGGCCGCGGCGGGCGACGACCCGGCCGCCACGCCCGGCGGCCCCGGCCCGGGCGGCGCGCACTGACCCCTCCCGCGCCCCCGTCCCGCTGACCGACCTGTCCCGTACACCGGCCCGTCCTGGGGCCCGGCTTGAGAGCGGGTCGGACCGGGGGCCGAAATCGGTCATCGGCGGACGGCCGGCGGGGCCATCGGTGTAGATTCGTCACCAGAGCCAGAACGTCGCTGCTGATGGCGGTCGATCGGCGGTCCGCACCCCGCGGGGCGCGCGCCGGTCGAGGGAGAGAGGTCCTCCGACGGTTTGTGCTGCGCAACGGGAAGCCGGTCCACCACCACGGACCCGGCGGTCCCGGCGTGGCCGTGCACCCGTACGGCCTGACGCACGCGACGCACGCCCGGACCTATGGCCCCACCCCCATCAGCGAGGAGCAGACGCATGTCGACCGACATCACCGGTGACTTCAAGGTCGCCGACCTTTCCCTGGCGCCGTTCGGCCGCAAGGAGATCCAGCTGGCCGAGCACGAGATGCCCGGTCTGATGGCGATCCGCGCCGAGTACGCCGAGGCGCAGCCGCTGGCCGGCGCCCGCATCACCGGCTCGCTGCACATGACCATCCAGACCGCCGTGCTGATCGAGACCCTGACGGCGCTCGGTGCCGAGGTCCGCTGGTGCTCCTGCAACATCTTCTCCACCCAGGACCACGCGGCCGCCGCCATCGCCGTCGGCCCGGAGGGCACCCCGGAGAACCCGCAGGGCGTGCCGGTCTTCGCCTGGAAGGGCGAGACCCTGGAGGAGTACTGGTGGTGCACCGAGCAGGCCCTGACCTGGCCTGACGGCAAGACCCCGAACATGATCCTGGACGACGGCGGCGACGCCACCCTGCTGATCCACAAGGGCGTCGAGTTCGAGAAGGCCGGCGTCGCGCCGGACCCGTCCACCGCGGACAACGACGAGTTCCGGATCATCCTGGAGCTGCTCAACCGCACCCTCAAGGACACCCCGAACAAGTGGACCGAGGTCGCCTCCACGATCAAGGGCGTGACCGAGGAGACCACCACCGGTGTCCACCGCCTGTACGAGATGCACCGTGACGGCCAGCTGCTGTTCCCGGCCATCAACGTCAACGACTCGGTCACCAAGTCGAAGTTCGACAACAAGTACGGCTGCCGCCACTCGCTGATCGACGGCATCAACCGCGCCACCGACGTCCTGATCGGCGGCAAGGTCGCGGTCGTCTGCGGCTACGGCGACGTCGGCAAGGGCTGCGCCGAGTCGCTGCGCGGCCAGGGCGCCCGCGTGATCGTCACCGAGATCGACCCGATCTGCGCGCTGCAGGCGGCGATGGACGGCTACCAGGTCACCACCCTGGAGGAGGTCGTGGAGATCGCCGACATCTTCATCACCACGACCGGCAACAAGGACATCATCATGGCCTCGCACATGGCCCGGATGAAGCACCAGGCCATCGTCGGCAACATCGGCCACTTCGACAACGAGATCGACATGGCCGGCCTGGCCAAGCTCGACGGCGTCGTGAAGACCGAGGTCAAGCCGCAGGTCCACGAGTGGCGCAAGGCCGACGGCCGCACCATCATCGTCCTCTCCGAGGGCCGCCTGCTGAACCTGGGCAACGCGACCGGCCACCCGTCCTTCGTGATGTCCAACTCCTTCGCCAACCAGACGATCGCCCAGATCGAGCTGTTCACGAAGACCGAGCAGTACCCGATCGGCGTCTACGTGCTGCCGAAGCACCTGGACGAGAAGGTCGCCCGCCTGCACCTCGACGCGCTGGGCGTGAAGCTGACCACCCTGAGCCAGGAGCAGGCCGACTACATCGGCGTCCCGGTCGAGGGCCCCTACAAGCCGGACCAGAGCATGTCCTCGTGCCACAGGTCGGAGGAGTAGGCGAACTCGCCCCGGACCTTCAGGTTGCCGTCCGGGCGCAGCGGCGAGCCGCCGATGC
>NZ_JBHVEU010000064.1:0-27322 GCF_042802075.1 Kitasatospora sp. NPDC057518 | reverse complement strand
GCCCCGCGCCCGGGGCCGGGCCCGCCGGGCCGGGGTCTCGTTCGGGTGAACGCCGGAAGGGTAGCCGCAGAACACGGGATGACCCTTCGAAAAGCCGGTGCCGCTGTCAGTGGCGCGTGGCAGGCTTCCCGGTATGACGGCGTGGACCCTCAACGACATCGAACGCGCGATCCGCTCCTCCTGGGGCGTCGACACCTGTGCGCCCGAGGATCTGGCCCACTGGCGTCCCGACAATCCCGCCCGTGGTCAGTGCGGGGTGACGGCGATGGTGGTGCACGACCTGCTCGGCGGCGAGCTCATGATGGGCGAGGTGTACGTCGACGGGGTGCGGACGGACCTCCACTGGTGGAACCGTTTCGCCACCGGCTTCGAGATCGACCTCACCCGCGAGCAGTTCGGGCCGGACGAGCTGGTCGGCCGGGGCCGACCGGTCGCCCGCCCGGCCCGCCCCGGCCGGCTCCAGGCCCAGTACGAGCTGCTGCGCACCCGGGTGGTCGCCGAGCTGGAGCGCGGCGCGGCCGCCGACCGCACCCGGCTGCCGTCGAGGGCCCGCGCCTGCGCCTGAGAACCGGCCCGGCTCCGGGTGTGCTTCCGTGCCGACCGGCGGGTACCGCAAGACTTCTGACGTACAGTCGGCCGCATACGAGCGGTGCGGCGGCGACGGGAGTGCGCGGATGACCGGGCGGACGATCGGCTTCGTGGGGCTGGGTGCGATGGGGCGCGGCATGGCCGGCAGCCTGCTGCGGGCCGGCCACACCGTACGGGTCTGGAACCGCTCGCCCGAGCCGGTGGCCGCCATGGTGGCCGAGGGCGCGGAGGCGGCCGGCTCGCTCGCCGAGGTGTTCGCCGCCGACACGGTGGTCTCCATGCTCGCCAACGACGCGGCGGTCGAGCGGCTGCTGCTCGACCCCGCGCTGCTGGCCGGCGCCGGGGCGACCCTGCACGTCAACATGGCCACCGTCTCGCTCGCCCTCGCCGAGCGGGCCGAGGCGCTGCACGCCGAGCACGGCGTCGGCTACGTCGCCGCCCCCGTCCTCGGCCGGCCGCCGGTCGCGGCGGCGGGGCGGCTGAACATCCTGGTCGCGGGCGCGCCCGAACTGCTGGAGCGGGCCGAGCCGCTGTTCGCCGCGATGGGCGAGCGCACCTGGCACTTCGGCGAGAGCCCCCGGCAGGCCAACACCGTCAAGATCAGCACCAACTTCCTGATCGCCTGCGCGATCGAGTCGATGGCCGAGGCGTGCAGCCTGGCCGAGGCGCACGGGATCCGGCCGACCGACCTGGTCGACCTGCTCACCGGCACGCTCTTCCCCGGACCGATCCACACCGGCTACGGCGCGATGGTGGCCGAACGCCGGTACGAGCCGGCCGGGTTCAGGCTGCCGCTCGGCCTCAAGGACGTCGGCCTCGCGCTGGACGCGGGCGCCGCGCGCAACGTGCCGCTGCCGATCGGCAGCGTCCTGCGGGACGCCTTCCTGGACGCGCTGGCCCACGGCGACGGGGACAAGGACTGGGCGGCGGTCGCCGAGGTCGCCCGCCGCCGGGCCGGGCTGCCCGACTGACCTCCGCCCGCCGGCCCCCGGGCCGGGCTGCCGGACCGGACCCGCGCCCGCCAATCCCCGGCTGCCGCCCGGCGGTTGGCATGGGCGCGGAATAAACCGGCGTCCGACGGCTGCTCACTCCTGCGTCCGCACCGTACGTACCACGGAGGAGTCCTGATGGGTGATCAGCCGCCCGGCGCCGAGACGCCGCGCCGTTTCCTGTTCCTCGACGCCAGCGCGCGCCCCGACGGCAACTCGGCCCGGCTCGCCCGGCTGGCCGCCGAGTCGAGCCTGCCGGCCGGTGCCGAGCAGCGGTGGCTGCGGCTGGACGAGCACCCGCTGCCGCCCTTCCGGGACCTGCGGCACACCGGCGACGGCACGTACCCCGAGCCGGCCGGCCACGAGCGGACGCTGCTGGACGCCACCCTGGCGGCCACCGACCTGGTCTTCGTCGCGCCGCTGTACTGGTATGCGCTGCCGACCAGCGCCAAGCTCTACCTCGACTACTGGTCGGCCTGGTTCCGGGTGCCCGGCGTGGAGTTCCGCGAGGGGATGCGCGGCGGCACCATCTGGGGCGTGACCGCCCTCGCCACCGAGGACGACGACAACGCCGAGCCGCTGATCGGCACCCTCCGGCTGACCGCCGACTACATGGGGATGGGCTGGGGCGGGGTGCTGCTGGGCCACGGCACCCGCCCGGGCGAGGCGCTGGCGGACGAGCGCGCGGTGATCGCGGCCAAGTCCTTCTTCGCGGGCTGATCCTCCGGGCCGGCCTTCCGGGCCGGCCTTCCGGGCCGACCCCTCGGGGCAGAACCCTCGCGGCCGGTTCCGCACGGCCGACCCCCCCTCACGGACCGACCCCCGGCGGGCCGGGTGCCGCGCGCACGCGCCGCCCGCCGCCGGGGGTCGTGCGGTACCGTCCTCCGGGCGTGTACCCGTCATCCGGCCGCCGTCCCAGCCGAGCGCAAAAGGCGTACGGACGGCCAGAGTTGGACGAATCGGGCAGCCCTCTCCCGGGCCCGGACCGCAGTGTGCCACCCGCCTTCCGGACCGGTCCCGTCGTTCGGTACTCTCCGTCGCACTTTCAGCTTTCGCGGGGGGTCCGCGGCGTTCTTCGGCCGCCCCCTCGCGCCCGGGCCTCGCCCGGACACTTCCGTGAGGTCTCCCTTGTCCATACGTCGCAGTCTTGCCCTTGCCGGGGCCGCCGCGCTCGCGTCCTCGCTCGTCCTGGCCGGCGCCCAGGGCGCCATGGCCGTCGGTGCCACCGGCACCCCGTCCGCCGTCGCCTCGCAGGCCGACAAGGCGTCGCGCGCGAGCCTCGACCTCTCGCTGAACGGCGTGCCCGGCACCTTCATCGCCGGCGGCGACGCCCGCGAGTTCACCTTCAAGATCGACAACCGGACGAAGCACGACTTCGTCTTCATCCCGCTGCTCAAGTTCAAGAACAAGGCGGGCTCGCTCCAGGCGAAGGACCTCAAGGTCCAGTACCGGCTCCCCGGCGGTGAGTGGCAGACCGCCGTGGTCGCCCCCGACCAGAGCGGCGAGAAGAACAGCTCCGTCCTGATGATGCTCGGCACCCTCGACTCGGCCGGCAACCCGGTCGCCGACGACCTGCTCGGGGTGAACCGCGGCAAGAACGTCCCGATCAAGGTCCGGGCGTCCTTCAATGACGGCTCCCCGCTCGGCCGGGCCGGCGTCGTCCCGGTCGTCTTCGCCGCCCAGCTCGACGACTCCACCCACCAGCCGGTCGACAACGGCCACCTCAGCTGCGACGGCGGCGTGGGCTTCACCATCAAGGCGCCGGGCGGCAAGCCGACCCCGACGCACACCGGCAAGCCCAGCCCGACGCCGACCCAGTCCCAGACGGGCAAGCCCAGCCCGACCGCGAGCGGCTCGCCGTCGGCCACCGCGACCGTCACGCCGACCGAGAAGCCGACCGAGACGCCCACCGGCAAGCCGACCGACACCCCGACCGAGAAGCCCACCGAGAAGCCGACCGAGAAGCCGACCACTCCGGCCACCGGTGAGCCCTCCGGCTCGGCCACCGCCCCGGCCCCGGTCGAGAGCAGCGGCGACACCTCGGGCCCGATCGACTTCCCGGTGGAGCCCCCGGTCATCACCCCGCCGCCGCTGACCCCGGCCGCCGTCGACAAGGCCAAGGCCGTCGCGGACGGCAGCGACAAGGCCCTGGCCCAGACCGGTGGCGGTAGCAACACCACCGCGATCGCGGCCACCGGCGGCGCCGTCCTGGTGGCCGGTGTCGGCACCCTCGTGGTGCTGCGCCGCCGCAAGTCCGCCCAGCAGGGCTGAGGCGAAGCGCGCTGACGCGAGCGCGCCGACCCGAGGCGCGCCGACCCGAAGCGCACTGATCCGAAGGGCACTGATCCGGAACACCCCCGTGCCGCCCGCACCGTCCCCTCGGACGGATCCGTGGGCGGCACGGGCCGTTCCGGGGGCCGACCCGGGCCGTCCCGCGGGCGGTCCGGACGGTTCTCCTCCGTCACATAGGATGTCCGGCCGGAGGGGGGCGGAACGGCGGGGAGAGGACAGGTGCGGGTAGCACGCACGGCACGGACCACCACCGACTACGAGGCGACGACCGGGCGGATAGCCGGGCTGCCGCTCCGGAGGCACCACGTCCTGCTGACCGCCTGGACGGTGCTCTGGTTCCTCCTGGTCGAGCCCAGCGGCGGCTTCTCCTGGCACTACCTGCGCCAGGGCGAGCAGTTGCTCTTCAGCGGCCAGCCCGACGGCGGCCTGTCGCTCTACGCCCACCACCCGGAGCTCCAGATCGGCCCGGTCAGCCTGGCCGCGGCCAGGCTCACCGCCCCGTTCGCACCGCACACCGGCGAGCTGATCGCCGAGGCGGTGAGCGCCGGGCTGGGCCTGGTGATGCTGGTCGTGGTCGGCCGCACCGCGGCCCTGTACTACCTCGGCACCGGGACCAACCACCGGCGGCTGCAGCAGCGGCTGCTGATCGCCGGGCTGGCGTTCATCCCGATGTGGGTCGAGGTCTCGGTCCGCTTCGCGCACCTGGACGACGTCCTCGCGCTGTTCTTCACCACCCTCGCCGCGCACGCCCTGGCCCGCGGCAAGCCCGTCCAGGTCGCGGTCTTCCTGGCGCTGGCGGTGGACTCCAAGCCCTGGGCGATCGCCTTCGCCCCGCTGATCCTGGCGCTGCCCCGGCCCGCCTGGCTGCGCACCGCGCTCTGGTTCTGCGCCCTGGTGGCGATCGCCTGGCTGCCGTTCTACCTGGGCAACCTGGACACCATGGCGGCCGCCAAGTTCACCATCCCGAACCAGCCCGCCTCCGCGCTGCGCTGGTTCGGGGTCACCGACCCGGCCACCCCCTGGTGGGACCGGCCGACCCAGTTCGCGCTCGGCATCGGGCTCGGCTGCGTCGCCGTCTGGCGCGGCCGCTGGCCGGCCGTGGTGCTGCTGGGCGCGGACGCCCGCATCCTGCTCGACCCGAGCGTCTACACGTACTACACGGCCTCGATCCTGCTCGGCACCCTGCTCTGGGACGCCGTCGGGCAGAAGCGGCTCGTCCCGTGGTGGAGCTGGATCGCGCTGGCCGCGCTGTACGGCGGCACGCTGTTGCTCCCGTCCGACGCGGCCCGCGGCTTCGTCCGGCTCGCCTTCGTGGTGGTCTCCGCCGGGTACGTGCTGTTCTGGCCCACCCAGCGGTCCCGGCGGCAGCGGCCCGGCGCACCGGGCGACGGCGGCAGCGGCGGCACCGGCCGCCGGGGCGGTCGGGGCGGCCGGCGGCGCGAGCGGGCGCTGGCCGGCGCCGGGGTCTGACGGCAGGGGCCCGTCCCCGTCCACGGCTTGACCCTCACGCGACGTGAGAGCCGAGGGTGGTGGTCAGCACCAGGGAGGAACCCCGATGACCAGTGAGGGCTACTCGGTCGGCGCCGTGGCGAAGATCGCCAAGGTGACCGTCCGCACCCTGCACCACTACGACGAGATCGGCCTGCTGTCCCCGGCCGGCCGGACCCGGTCCGGCTACCGCCGGTACGTGGACGCCGACCTCGACCGGCTGCAGCAGGTCCTCTTCTATCGGGAGCTCGGGTTCCCCCTGGACGAGATCGCGGCGATCCTGGACGACGACTCGGTCAGCCCGACCGAGCACCTCCGGCGGCAGCACCGGTTGCTCACCGACCGGATCGGTCACCTCCAGGAGCTCGCCTCAGCCGTCGAACACGCCATGGAGGCACGGAGAATGGGCATTCAGCTGACCCCGGAGGAGAAGTTCGAGATCTTCGGCGAGGGCTACCAGGAGGACTGGGAGCAGGAGGCCGAGCAGCGCTGGGGCGACACCGCGGCCTGGGCCGAGTCGCAGCGCCGCACCGGCGGCTACTCCAAGGCCGACTGGCAGCGCATCCAGGCCGAGATGACCGCGCTCAACGAGCGCCTGGCCGGGGCGGTCACCGCCGGCGAGCCCGCCGACGGCACGGTGGCCACCGGCCTCGCGGAGGAGCACCGGCAGCACATCCGCCAGAACTTCTACGACTGCACGTACACCATCCACCGCGGCCTGGCCTGCCTGTACGTCTCGGACCCGCGCTGGACCGACACCTACGAGAAGATCGCGCCGGGCCTGGCCCAGTGGCTGCACGACGCGATCGTCGCCAACGCGGACCGGCGCGAGGGGAAGTCCGCGGAGAAGACCGCGGAGAAGACCGAGGAGAAGCGTGCGGAGAAGACCGCGGAGAAGCGCGAGGGGCAGTAGACCGCGCGCTCAGGCCACCCCGCGCCCGAAGGAGCGCCGGTAGGCGGTCGGCGAGGTGCGCATCACCCGGCCGAAGTGGTGGCGGAAGGTCGCGGCGCTCTCGAAGCCGACCGCCGCGGCGATCTCCTCCACCGTCCCCTCCGGCGACTCCAGCAGCGCCAGACTGGTCGCGATGCGCTGGGTGACGACCCAGCGCATCGGGCTGGTCCCGGTGCGGGCGGTGAAGTGCCGCAGGTACGAGCGGTCCGACATCCGGGCGGCGCGGGCCAGCTGCGAGATGGTCAGCGGGGACGACAGGTGGTCCAGCGCCCACCGCATGCTGAGGGCGATCCCGTCGTCCTCCTCCTCGACCGGGCGGACCGCCGCCTCGACGAACTGGGCCTGCCCGCCGTCCCGGTGCGGCGCCACCACGAAGCGGCGGGCCACCGCGTTGGCCACCTTGGCGCCGTGGTCCCGGCGGACCAGGTGCAGGCAGAGGTCGATGCCGGCCGCGCTGCCCGCGCTGGTCAGCACGTCGCCGTTGTCCACGTACAGCACGTCCGGATTGACCCGCACCGCCGGGTACCGCTGCTGGAGCAGCTCGGCGTACCGCCAGTGGGTGGTCGCCTCCCGGCCGTCCAGCAGTCCGGCGGCGGCCGGTGCGAAGGCGCCCGAGCAGATCGACACGATCCGGGCGCCGCGCCCGTGCGCGGTGCGCAGCGCCTCGACCAGGTCGGGGGAGACGCCGCCGAACGGGTTCGGCACCCCGGGGACCACCACCGTGTCGGCCGCCGCCAGCTCGTCCAGCCCGTGCCGGGCGGTCAGCGCGAAGCCGCCCACCGCCTCCAGCGGCGTCCCGGGCCGGTCGGCGCAGACCTTCAGCCCGTACCAGGGCGCCGCCAGCAGCCCGGCCAGCTCGGGCCGCGCCAGCCCGAACACCTCGACCACCACGCCGAGTTCGAACGGCGCCATGCCCGGGAAGGCGTACACCGCGACGTCGTGCACGGGCTCCGGGCGCCGGCCGATGGCGACGGGCACCGGCCGCGGTGCGGCACCGGTCCGGTCCTCGGCGTGCTGCTCGGCCATGCGAACCCCCTGCTCACGGGTGGCGGAATGCCGGTGAGTGTAGCCGTCCCGACCCCTTCGGAATTTTCTTCGAACCCGCCTGCAACCTTCACCCCCGTCACACGTCCTTTGGTACGGGGGCGGAGGGAACCCGGCAGAGGGCGGCTGGGATGATCCCCCCGATCACGATCTTGATCAGGTGACCTGACGGAACGGCGGCCGCCGTCACCGTCCCGGGGGAAAGCGGAAACGCGCATGTCCATGGCCATCGGGCCGACCGCCGCGCAGGCAGGGGGGCGGGGCTTCTCCATCCGTGGAGTCGTCGCCGCGCTGTTCGGCGCGCAGGAGGCCGGCGAGCCGCTCGCCGGCGCCGCCACCGAGCAGGAGGCGAAGCAGCGCCGCTCCGGTTTCCGGCTGCTGCGCGGCGGTCGCAAGCCCGCCGAGGACCGGCCCACCCTGACCGACCTGTACCACGCCCACCGGCTCGGCCTGGTCCGGATGGCGGTCATGCTGGTCGACCACCAGGACCTGGCCGAGGACGTCGTCCAGGACGCCTTCACCCAGCTCTACCAGCGCTACGGCGAGGAGCTGGACGACCTCGACAACGCGCTCGGCTACCTGCGCACCTCGGTGGTCAACGGCGCCCGCTCGATGCTGCGCCGCCGCAAGACCGCCCGCGAGTACGTGCCGCCGCACGTGGCCGACGCCCCGTCCGCCGAGGACCACGCGGTGCTCAACGACGAGCACCGCCGGGTGCTGGTGGCCCTGCAGGAGTTGACTCCCCGCCAGCGTGAGGTGCTGGTGCTGCGCTACTGGTCCGACCTGTCGGAGGCGCAGATAGCCGAGACCCTGGGACTGTCCCGGGGTGCCGTGAAGTCCACCGCCAGCCGCGCTCTGGACGCCTTGGAAAAGCACCTGGAGAAGGTTCGATGACCGACAAGCTCCCCCGCCGCACCGGCGGCGACGGCGACGGGCCGGCCGAGACACCGACGGAACGGCTGCTCCGCGAGGCGATGACGGCCCGGGCCTCCCTCGTCACAGCCGCCAGCCTGCGCCCGGCCGCTCCCCCGAAGAACCGGATCCGCCGGCTGCGCCCGGTGTACGCCGTCACCGTGCCGCTCGGCCTGGCCGCCGCCATGGCGCTCGGCGTGCTCACCTTCCACGGCGAGCCGGTCGCCCAGGACGAGGTCCCGCCCCCGGCCGCCACCCTGACCACCTCGCCGAGCCCGACGCCCGAGCCGACCGGCGACCCCAGCCCGACGGCCGCCCCCACCGATCCGGGCACGCCCACCAGCGAGGCCGAGACGGAGGTCCCGCTCGCCGACGGCGTCCCGACCACCGCGACCTCCGCCCCCGGCACCGCGAGCGGCCCGGCGAGCTCGTCCAGCCTCCGGGGCGTCAAGTTCAAGGTGCCGGCGGGCTGGAAGGCCGTACCGGTCTCGGCCGACCGGGTCTGCGTCCTGAGTCCGGGCGCGCCGACGGAGCCGCAGCAGGGCTGGGCGCCGGCCAGGTGCGAGCCGTACGGCGTCCTGGTCGTGGCCTACAACTCCCCGGACGAACTCGAGGGCGGCGCCTGGCCGACGACGAACGACCTGGTCGCCGACAGCGGCTGGGGCCACCAGCCGAACTGCCCGATCTGGGGCCGGCCCTACTTCCCGGACAACGGCTACTCCTCGGTCGGCGCACCCGTGCGGACCAAGTCCACCGTGGCCGGCAAGACGATCGACAAGACCCAGTGGAACGTCACCTGCAAGCCCGGGGACACGTTCACCGCCCAGATGTGGGGGATGGGCCTGGACCAGGTCTTCGTGGTGGCGAACGGGCTCAAGAGCGACTACCAGTCGGGCCTGACGACGATCGTCAACAGCCTGGACGTGAGCGGCCACAAGTCACCGTCCCTGACCGCGTCCGACAAGGGCGCGAAGGACATCGCGATCACGGTCGACGGCGGCCTCGGCGCCGGGCAGAAGGTGTCCACCAACGGCACCCCGGTGACCTTCACGGTGACGTACCGGAACACCGGCCAGAAGACCTACGACAAGCTCCAGCCGCTGGTCTACACGAAGGAGTACGCCGGGACGCCGCCGAGCGAGATGGTCATGATGAACAAGGGCAAGCTGGAGCGCCAGGACGGCGGCGCCTGGAGGGAGATCCTGCTCTCGATGGGCGGCGGCATGGACTACGCGAAGGTGGACCAGCAGGCCTGGTTCTCGCTCGCACCGGGGGAGACCAAGAGGGTGACGTACCGGATGGCCCTCGACCCGATGGACGGGCCCGGCACGATGCCGCTGTCCGTCCAGGCGACGCTGCCGTACGAAGGCTCCGGGTCGCTGACCTCCCTGAAGGAGCTGATCGTCCCGGTGACGGTCGTGAAGTAGCCGTTCCAAGCTGGCAGTTGAGGCGCCGTGACCGGGTTTCCCCCGGTCGCGGCGCCTTTCGGCGTTCCGGGGAGGGGCCGGGAAAAATTCTTCGAACCGGCCTGCAACCCCCCGGCGGGATGGACGTCTATCAGGGTGAGAGGCAGGGAGAGCGAGCCGGCGGAGCCGGGGGGCTCGGGCCGGTTCCTCGGGGCGCGACAGTAGGCGCCCGCTCATTCGATCACCACCATCACCATGTCCTTGGGGGGACTGTCACATGAACGCGTCCGTTATCGCCCGTATTGCGAAGATCGTCCCGCTGGCCGTCGTCACCGCCGTGGGAATCGCGGCCTGCGGCCCGACGAACGGCGAGGCGTCCGTCGCCGCCTCCGCTCCCGCCTCCACCCCGGCCGTCACCTCGTCGGCCACCCCCGGCGCGGGCGCCGTCCCGACCGTCCCCGCCCCGACCACCCCCGCCCCGGCCGCGCCGACCACCGAGGCCGCGCCGACCACCGGCGCCCCGGCCGCCGCTGCCCCGGCCGCTGCCCCGGCCGCGCCCGTGGCCGCCAAGACCGAGGCCAAGACCGCCGCGAAGGCCCCGGCCGCGCCCGCCCCGGCCAAGGCCGCCGGCGGCATCGGGATCACCTTCAACGGCCTGCGCGCGGGCCAGAAGATCCAGGTGGGCGACCAGGTCTCCTTCTCGGTGACCTGGAAGAACAACGACGCCTCGGGCACCCGCGCGGTGGCGCCGGTGGTGGCCACCCAGCAGTTCGAGGGCGCGGAGTGCCGGCGGGTGCTCTCGATGGCGCAGGGCACCCTGGAGCGCAAGGACGCCACCGGCTGGAAGGCCATGCCCGCGCTGAGCCAGGGCGGCGGCATGGACTACGCGGGTACGGGCAACGACGCGGCCTTCGAGCTGGCCGCCGGCGAGAGCCGGACGGTCGAGTACCGGATGGTGCTCGACGCGGGCAACCAGCCGGGCAAGCTGTACGTCGAGGCGGACGCCGTGGTGCCGTCCACCTACAAGGTGCTGACCAAGGGCGTGGTGACCACGTCCGTCGTCGACTCGCACCGCCCGGTGGTGAACTCGGTCTCCAAGCCGACCCCGCTGGTCGTCGGCGGGACCCCGACCGAGTTCTCCTTCAAGGTCTCCTCGCCCGACGGCCCCGGCCTGCTGCGCCCGGCGGTGTACCTGTCCGTGCCCGCGAGCGAGGGCCTGACCGGGGAGGACGTCACGATCGAGGCGAAGGTCGGCGGCGAGTGGAAGTCCTTCGAGGCGACCGAGGACTGCAACGGGCGGATCGGGGTGGCGCCGGCCCAGCTGACCGGCGTGATGACGGGCAACCCGGCCGAGTACACCTTCCGGGTCGGCCTGAAGCGGACCGGTTCCACCAAGCCGGTGGAGATCGAGGTCGGCGGCGCCTCGGACGGCCACTACGGCGCCCCCACCACCCTGCGGCCCGCCGTCCGTCGCTGACACCGGCGGCCCGCACCGGAGCCGAAGGGCCCGGCCTCCCACTGCTCGGGAGGCCGGGCCCTTCATCGTGGCCGTGTCACGGCCGTCGTGCGGAGGCTCAGGCGAGCGAGGCCATCCAGGCCTCGACGTCCTCGGCGCTGCGGGGCAGGCCGGCCGAGAGGTTCTCGTTGCCGTCGGCGGTGACCAGGATGTCGTCCTCGATCCGGACGCCGATGCCGCGGTACTCCTCCGGCACGGTCAGGTCGTCCTGCTGGAAGTACAGGCCGGGCTCGACGGTCAGCACCATGCCGGGGACCAGCAGCGCGTCGACGTGCTCCTCGCGGCGCGAGTGGGCGCAGTCGTGGACGTCCAGGCCGAGCATGTGGCCGGTGCCGTGCAGGGTCCAGCGGCGCTGGAGGCCCAGCTCCAGGACCTTCTCGACGTCGTACACCGAGGCGTCCAGCAGGCCCCAGGCGAGCAGCCGCTCGGCGAGCACGCGCTGCGAGGCCTCGTGGAAGTCGCGGAACCGGGCGCCGGGCTTCACCGCGGCGATGCCGGCCTCCTGGGCGTCGTACACCGCGTCGTAGATCCGGCGCTGGACCTCGGTGAAGCTGCCGTTGATCGGCAGGCTGCGGGTGACGTCCGCGGTGTAGAGGGTGCTGGTCTCCACGCCCGCGTCCAGCAGCAGCAGCTCGCCCGGGCGCACGTCGCCGTCGTTGCGCACCCAGTGCAGGGTGGTGGCGTGCGGGCCGGCCGCGGCGATGGTGCCGTAGCCGACGTCGTTGCCCTCGACCCGGGCGCGGCGCCAGAAGGTGCCCTCGATCCAGCGCTCCGAGGTGGCGACGGCCTGGCCCAGCTCGCGGACCACGTCGGTGAAGCCCTTGACGGTGGCGTCGCAGGCGGCGCGCAGCTCGCCGATCTCCCACGCGTCCTTGACCAGCCGCAGGCCGCTCAGGAACTCCTTGAGCCCGGCGTCCTTGTCGGCGTCCAGGGCGTCGGCGAGCGCGGCCTCCAGGCCGGCGTCGTAGCCGCGGACGATGCGGGTCGGCACGGCGGAGTCGGCGGCCTTCGCGGCCAGCTCCTCGGCGGCCTTGCGCACGTCGCGGGCGGGCAGCCCGAGCAGCTGCTCCTGCTCGGCCAGGCTGTGCCGGCGGCCGACCCACAGCTCGCCGTAGCCGTCCAGCCAGAACTCGCCGTTCTCGCGGTTCGAGCGGGGCAGCAGGTAGAGCACGAAGTCGTGGCCGGTCGCGCCGGTCGGCTCGCCGACCAGCACCGCGTCCTCGGTCTGGTCGCCGGTGAGGTGGACGTACTCGCTGGCGGCGCGGAACGCGTAGTCGGTGTCGTTGGAGCGGACCCGCAGGTTGCCGGCCGGGACGACCAGGCGCTCGCCGGGGTAGGCGGCGGACAGCGCGGCGCGGCGCTCGGCCGCGTACGGGGCCTGGGCGACGGGGGCGAGGCCGTGCAGCTCGGTGTCGGCCCAGCCGGACTTCATCGAGGCGGCCAGCTCGTCGGAGATGTCGCCGTAGAGACCGTTCTTGCGGCCCTTGTGCTGCTCAGGCTCCTCGCCGCCCTCGGCCTCGGGGTTCTCGGCCACCGCGGGGGTACGGTCCTCGGTCACGTGCAACGCCTCCTTGGGGGGTGGTACCGCCGCCCCTGGGGGAGGTGTCGGATCGCGACACGCGCGGGCGGCCGTGCGTCCGTCCATGGTACGGACGCCCGGCCGCCCGTTCGTTCCGGGTCCGAACCGTCACTCGAAGCGGGCCGCCAGCAGCATCAGGTCGTCGGTGGCCGTGCCCCCGGCGTCCGGGTCCGGGCAGACGGCCAGCAGGTGGGCGCAGAGCCGGTCCGGGTCGATCCGCACGTCGCGCGGGGCGTCGGCGGCGGCCCGGCGCAGGTTGGCCTGCCCGGCGTGCAGGGTCGGGCCGCAGCGGCGGGCCAGGCCCTCGGTGTAGAGCAGCAGGGTGTCGCCGCGCTCGGCGACGAACTCCACCCCGGGGGCCTCCCAGCAGGCCAGCATGCCGAGCGGGGCGGAGAGCGAGGTCTCCACGAACTCGGCGCCGTGCCGGCCGACCAGGACGGGCGGGCAGTGCCCGGCGCCGGCCAGGGTGATCCGGCGCTCCTCGGGCTCGATCCAGGCGTAGACGGCGGTGGCGGTGCGGGTCGGCTCGGTGGTCTTGAGCAGCAGCTCCAGGTCCCCCAGGACGGAGACCGGGTCCTCGCCCTCCAGCACCGCGTACGCCCGCAGCGCGGCCCGGACCCGGCCCATCGCGGCGGCCGCGCCGGGGGCGGAGCCGGGGCCCGCGCCGGGGCCGTCGCCGGAGACGGAGCCGACGGTGAGGCCGATGGTGCCGTCGGGCAGCGGGATCGCGTCGTACCAGTCGCTGCCGGTGGAGCGCTCCAGCCCGGCGGGGACGAGCCGGGCGGCCAGCCGCAGCCCGGCGGCCCGGGGGAGCCGGTCCGGCAGCAGGCCGCGGCGCAGCGCCTCGGTGGTGCGCGAGATCCGGTCCGCCTCCAGCTGCTTGGCGAGCAGCGGGGCGGCGATCTCGCAGTAGTGGCGGGCCAGTTCGCGCTGGCAGTCGGTCGGTTCGGCGGGCTCGTCGTAGAACCAGAGGGCGGCGGCGAGCGGGCCGTCCTCCTCGGTGGCGAGCGGCAGGCCGTAGGCGCCGCCGAGGCCGAGGTGGACGGCGAGTTCGCGCAGCCGGGCGCCGGTGGCCGGGTCCTCGGCGAGGTCGTGGGAGTGCAGCTGGGCGGGCCGGTCCCGTTCGCGCAGCAGCCGGGCCAGCAGGCTCTGCTCGGTCGGGACGGTCTCCAGGGCGCCGAGGCTGGCGCGGTCGAGGCCGTGGCCGACCGGCTGTCCGGGGCCGCCGCCGGGCCGCCGGGTGACCAGCATGCCGCGCCGGGCGCCGAGCAGGGCGGCGCCGGAGGCGAGGACGGTGTCCAGGGTGGCGGCCAGGCCGCGGGCGCGGGCGAGCCGTTCGGTGTGCTCGTGCAGGCTGGTGATATCGGACAGGCGTCCGGCCAAACGGTCCTGCAGCGCGGCGGAGGGCGCCGTGCGGGTGTCCGCCGTGCCGTCCGGGGCGTTGACGGGGCCGGGGAGGTCCGGCAGGTCGAGGACGGTGAGCCCGCCCGCGCAGCCGGGTTCGCCAGGCTCGGCGGTCGTCGTCGGGAGGGCCGTCGACGGGTGGGACTCGTTCATGCCGTCACTCCTGACGCGGTGCTACGTGCCATGCGAAACCCCCAGGTACGGCCAATGTGGAGCGAGCACGGCCAAAGGGCGTGTTTCGCCTCGATTCGCTACTACTCGTCATTGATCGACAGCAATGCCACCACTTCTACACAGGCCATTCGGGGCATGTCCAGATCCAGGACGACGCGGTGGCCCGTTCCACATCGATCGCGACCCGGTCGGGGGGCGCGCGGGGTTGGTGCGCGCGCCACTCGGCCCGGAGGCATGGAGCGGGCCGCGAGCGGGCAGAACGGGGAGGACGGCCCGGGCGGCCGTCCGGATCGTATGTCCGTGCCGCCCGTGAGCCGGGTCGGCCGGAACTCTCTCACTCGTACGGTGGAACCAAGCGCGCCCGGGCGGCGTCCATCCGGTCGCGTACGGGATTCTCGTTCCAAGGGCTGTGCCCTGCGCGGCCCTTTCACGTCGTACTCCACACCTGCTCCACGTCGTGCCGCGCCGTCCGCCCTGCCGCCCGCCCCGCGCCGCGCCGCCCGGGTCCGTGCCGCGGCGGGTCCGCGCGGAGGATCCCGACGGACGCCGGCGGAGCGGAGCGAACCGAGCGGTCAGGGAAAGGAACGAGCGCCATGCGTGAGAACCCGAAAGACCGGTCGGAGGATCGTTCCGCCCGGCTGGCCGCGGCCCTGACGGCCGCCGTCGACCACCGTTGGCCCGTGGTGCCGGGCGCCGTGCTGCGCGACGGCCGCTGCTCCTGCGGCGACCTGGACTGCACCGTCCCCGGCGCGCACCCGCACGACCCCTCGCTGCTGGCCGCCACCACGGACGCCCGGATGGTGCGCTGGTGGTGGGAGCGGCAGAGCCCGGACGCGCCGGTGCTGGCCGCCACCGGCTCCACGGTCTCGGCGGTTAGCCTGCCCGCGGCGGCCGGCGCCCGGGCGCTGGTCTACCTGGGCGCGCTGCGGCTGCCGCTCGGCCCGGTGCTGGCGATGCCGGGCCGCTACGCGCTGCTGGTGGCCCCGTACTCGCTGGACGTGCTCGGCGAGATGCTCGCCCAACTCCCTTGGGTGCCGGGCTCGTTGCGCTACCACGGGGCGGGCGGCTTCCTGCCGCTGCCGCCCGGCGGCGCGGCCGTCGGGGTCCCCTCGGCCGGAGGCTGGGGGAGGGTGCGCTGGGTGCTCGCGCCGCGACCGGGCGTCGGCGGCGGGGTCTGGCTGCCGCAGGTCGGGCCGCTGCTGGGGGAGTTGGTGGAGGCGACGGTCCGGCTGGACAGCGGGCGTTCGGCCTACTGAGGGCCACCGGAGCGGGACGGGCTGTCGACACCGTCCGCCGGGCCCGGATCCGGGCTTCTCCCGGGTCTCGGCTCGGGCCCGTCCGGGGGCTCCGAGCGGGGCACTCCGGAAAAAGAAAAGATCCGGCCGCTGGCGACGGGGGATGCACCAGCGGCCGGACTCTTTAGACAGTAACAAGGATCCGCGCCCGCGCCAATTTCCAAGACGCCCTCCACGCCCGGAAATTGCGCGTTCACCGCGACAATGTGACGCGTATCACGCGGATCCTGCGCCCTTTAGTTCAAGGTGACCTGACGGTTCACCAGGTTCGCGCGGGTGCGCCGCTCCTCGGCGGTCAGCGGGGCCGCGTCGGCGAGCACCGCGGCGAGCCGCTCGGCGAACTCGGCGGCCGGCTTCTCGCAGTCGGCGGCGGTCATCGCGAGCGGGAGGTCCCACACCGGGACGGTCAGGCCGTGCGCGCGGAAGGAGCCGACCAGGCGGGTGTCCGGGCCGAGCGAGGCCTCGCCGGCCGTGTTCAGCCGGGCCAGCGCGTCCAGCAGCTTCTCCTCGGGCACGGTCATCACCCAGCGCAGGTGGTTCTTGTCCGGGGTGCCGCACCAGTACGCGGAGTCCACGCTCGCGAGCTTCTCGGTCGGGATGGCCGAGGCGTTGGCGCGCTCCAGGGAGGCGGCGACCTCGCCGGTGGCGGCCTCGGCGTCCTCCAGCCAGAACTCGAAGCCGGTGTGCACGGCGGGCGTGAACGCGGCGGTGGTGTCCAGCAGGTCCTGCAGGCGGCGCCCGCCCGGGACGGTCCGGCGGGCCGGCACCGGGCTGCCCGGCTCGGTGGCCAGGGCCAGCTCCAGGGCGTCCGCGAGGTCGCGGCTGAGGTCGCCGGAGGCGGACTGGGTCTGCAGGCCGAGCAGGATCGAGCCGTCCTGGCGGCGCAGGGCCGGCCAGGCCAGCGGCAGCACGGTGGCCAGGGTCACCGACGGGACGTCACCGGTCGCGCCGTCGGCCACCCCGGCGGCCAGCGTCAGCGGCACCGTGGCGGCGGGCACCAGCTCGCGCAGCGCCACCCAGTCGGCCTCGCCCGGCAGGCCCTCGAACGGGCGGTGCACCAGCTCCTGCACCGCGTGCGAGGCCTCCCGGCCGTGACACGCCTTGTACCGGCGGCCCGAGCCGCAGGGGCAGTCCTCGCGGGCCCCGACCACGGGGATCTCGCCCGTGACGGCGGTGGTGGACTGGCGCTGCGGCGCCTTCTTGGCGGCCTTCTTGCCCATGCTGCGGCTCTCCCGGGAACGGTGGTCCTGTGTCCCGGGAAGCCTAACGACACATTCCCCGAGCCCGGCTCACGCGCTACGGGCATCGCCCCCGGTGCGCCGGGCGTGCCGGGCCCGGGCGGGCAGCGCCGCCCAGACCGTGACCTCGCCGGGGGCGTCGCGCACGCCCCAGTCGCTGGCCAGCTGGTCGACGATGCTCAGGCCGCGGCCGCCGCGCGAGGTCAGCGAGGGACTCGCGGGCAGCGGCCGGGTGGCCGCCCCGCCGTCCGTGACCTCCAGGGTGAGCACCCCGTCGGCGTGCATCTGCCAGCGGACCAGCACCCCGCCGGCCGGCTCGGCCGGACCCTCGGCGGGCTCCCGGGCGCCCTGCGCGGCGTTCGCCCCGGAGGGGACGCCGACCAGCACCTGCCCGAGCACCTCGGCCCGGGCGCTGCGGCCCAGGGCCGGCAGCGGGCCGAGCGGACGGGCGTACCGACAGGCGTTGCTCAACAGCTCGGAAAGGATCAGAACAGCATCATCGATGACCGGTTCGGGTACCTGCCGGTCACCCAGATCTCGACGCAGTCGGCGCCGTGCGACCCCGACACTCGCTGGGCCGTGCGGCACTGCCATGGTCGATGAAGTCGGCACTTCACGCGCCACCATCAACGCCACCCCCGGACCTCCTTCAGCGTATGCCGAGGGAGAGATGCCCCTTGGTAATGCGTCGGAAACGAGCACCGGACGATCCCGCGAGCCCATTTCGAGTGCGGCGACCGACGGTCGACATCAGGTCATTCCGCGCTCACCCTCCGTCGCCCGGATGCAAGAATTCCGGCAATTTCGCGCGAGGAAGGTTTGACTGCCGACCAGAGTGATCGGATCGGAGGGGTTCGGAGGAGTACGGCCTTCGGTGCGCCGACGGACCACCGGTGGATCACCGGCCGAGCTGCGCCAGTACCTCCGCGGGCCGGTTGGTGATGATCGCGGACACCCCGAGCTCCAGGCAGAGCTCGACGTCGGCCGGCTCGTCCACCGTCCACACGTGCACCTCGTGGCCGAGCTCGCGCAGCCGGGTCACCAGCTGCGGGCGGGCCCGCACCAGCTCGATGCCCGGGCCGGCGATCCGCGCCCCGCCCGGCAGCGGCGAGCCCTCGCGCAGCCGGCCGAGCAGCGGCAGGGTCCGCTCGAACAGGAAGACCCGCCGGTACCGCGGCGCGGCGGCGGCCACCCGGTTCAGCGCGACCGAGGAGAAGCTCATGATCCGGGCCGACGGGCGGTCGCCCTCCCGGGCCGCGCCGATCTTGAACCGCTCCAGGGTCCGCAGCAGCTCGGCCTCCACCCGGCCGCGGAAGCGCACCGGGTGCTTGGTCTCGATCGCCAGGTCCACCGGGCGGCCGCACTCCACCACCAGCTCCAGCAGCCGCTCCAGCCGCAGCACGCCGCGCAGCTCCGGGTCGGTGCTGGGGCGGCCGGTCTTCCAGGCGCCGAAGTCGTACGCCTCCAGCTCGGCGAGGGTCATGGCCGAAACGGTGCCCCGGCCGTTGGAGACCCGGCCGATCCGGCGGTCGTGCACGCAGACCAGCGCGCCGTCGGCGGTGACCCGGACGTCGCACTCCAGCGCGTCCGCGCCCTCGTCGAGCGCGCGCCGGTAGGCCGCGAGGGTGTGCTCGGGCAGGGCGTGGGAGGAACCGCGGTGGGCGATCACCTGGACGGGCGGCACGGTGCGCGCCGCCGCCGAGGACAGGTCTGGGCTGGTCACAGGCCCAACGATAGGCGGCGGAGGTGAAGCGCGGACAAAGACGGCCCCAACCTGTGGGGCCGTCTCCGCACCTGCGGGGCCCGCTCGGGCCCCCGCTCGCTCCGCTCCGTCAGCCCCGGACGGCGCGGCGGCCGAGCGGGGTGAGCGCCCAGGTGGCCAGGGCCGGCACCAGGAAGGCGAACAGCGAGGCCGAGGTCCACTCCTGCGGGGTGAAGTGCAGCGCCTCCTGGGCGGAGGTCCAGAAGTCCGTCCACCAGTCCGCGACCTTGGTCGGCGCGATGAACTGGTAGACCGCGAAGCCCAGGGCCCACGGCAGCAGCATCAGCCAGCGGGACGGCGCGTCGGCGGAGAGGTTCCAGCCGCGCCGGCCGGCGCCGAGGAAGTAGTCCACCACGAGCACCGCCAGCAGCGGCACGAACACCGAGCCGATCAGGCCGAGGAAGCCGTAGTAGGTGTCGGTGAACTCGTCGATCTGCAGCGCCAGCACGGTGATCAGCACGCCGATCGCGCCGGAGAGCACCCGGCGGTCCACCTTCGGCAGCAGGTTCTGCACCGACATCGCGGTCGAGTACACGTTGGCGAAGGACTGGTCGGTCTCGCGCAGCACCAGCACCAGCAGGAACAGCCAGCCGGCCCAGACCCCGAGGAAGGAGTCGAAGATCCGGTTCGGGTCGCCGTCCGACTGCAGCAGCGCCATCAGGCCGAGCACGTAGCACCAGACCTGGGCGACCGTGTAGCCGGAGAAGCTGCCCCAGAACGCCGAGCGCGGGGTGCGCGAGTGCCGGGTGTAGTCGGCGGCCAGCGGGACGAAGGAGACCGACACCGCGATCATCGCGTCGGTGGCGCCGAGGAAGCCGTGCCAGTTGCCCGCGCCCGGGTCCGGCACGCCCTGGCGGCCCAGCTGGACGGTGAAGTACACCATCGCCACCGCGACCGCTCCGGCCACGAAGCGGCGCAGCACCGCGATCGAGCCCAGCGGCCAGATGGTCAGCGCGGTGGTCAGCGCGCCCGCGAGCAGGACGAACAGCCAGCGGTAGCCGGTGGTGTGCGCGACGGTCTGCGCGCCCGCCGAGATGGTCAGCAGCTCGAAGACGCCCCAGCCGATGCACTGCACGATGTTCAGCACCGTCGGCAGGTAGGACAGCCGGGTGCCGAACAGCCCGCGCAGGTTCGCCATCGCGGGGGCGCCGGTGCGGGCGCCGATCAGCGCGGCCACGGCGAGCATCGCGGTGCCGACCGCCGTACCGATCGTGATCGCGGTCACCGCGGCGGCCAGCGACAGCTCGCTGCCGGGGGCGCCGAGCACGGTGGCGGCGGTGGAGAAGCCGATCAGGCTGACGCCCAGGTTCATCCAGAGCGCGAAGTGGTCCCGGAAGCGCAGCGTGCGCGGCGGTTCGGTGTCCAGGACCAGGGGCGCTTCGACGTGCTCGGCGCGTTCCAGGAGGGCGGTCGCGCCCGGCGCGGGGGCGTTCGCGCCGGAGTCGGAGGCGTTCGTACCCGAAGAAGAGGATGGCGAAGCAGGCGGCATGGCCGATACTCCCTACGCCGGCATTACCCGGACAGGTTCCGGCGGTCAGCGCCCCCTCGAACGTCCGTCACTCGTGTGGCGTACGGTCGACATGCGCACTCTCAGCCTGGTGGGTCCAAGCTCCCGCGTGTCAGTTTGGAGCGCCAGGCTAACCGGCGCGGGTGCCGACGCCCAAGGCCGAGGGCGGGGCGGTCCGCATCGCGGACGCCCGACGGGGAGGGGAGCCCCGGCCGTCGGTACAGGTGCCGGAGCCGGTGTCAGTGCCGCTGAGGGTGCTGACGCCAGTGCCGGTGTCGGTGCCGGCTAAGGATTCTTATGAGTTCTTCAGAGGGGTCCTTACGGCAAACGAATCGACAGTGCGAAAAACTATGGTCCTTGGTTCTGCCAGCTATGGAGGTCGTCCGTGAGCACCGAGCGCGAGGTTGGGCCCACCGGGCCGCAGGGGGAGCAGCCCGCCGGGCCGGGGGCGGCCGAGTCCGCTGCCGCGGGCCCCGCTCAGGGCGGGCACAACCCGACCATGGCGTTCCGGCGGGTGCCCGAGCCGGAGGCGGGCGCGGTCGAGGCCGCCGCCGAGGCGGCGCCGTCCGCCGACGCCGTTCCGGCCGAGGAGGTCCCGGCCGGGGGTGGGCACAAGCCCACCGTCGCCTTCACCAAGGTGCCCGCACCGGAGGCACCCGCCGAGCCCGTGGCACCCGCCGCACCCGCCGTACTCGCCGTCGAGGAGCCGGCCGTCGACCCGGCCACCGGCTACATCGACGCGCCGCCGCCGGTCCTGCCGCCCGTTCCGCCCGCCCCGGTGGCCGCCGCACCCGCCGCCCCGGCCCTGCCGCCGGCCGGCAACCCGTACGCCACCCCGACCCACGGCGTCCCCGCCGCCGGCGCCCACGAGGGGTACGGCGCCGCTCCGGCCGCGCCCGCCGCCCCCGCCGCGCACGGCCACCACCCCTTCGGGGCCGGCCAGCCGCTCGGCGGCTGGGGCCCCACCCACGACTCCACCTCCGGCGGCGCCGGCTACCCCGGCGGCCCGGCCGGCCCGCTCGGCTACCCGGCGGAGTACCCCGGCGGCCCCGGCGGCCCGCGCAAGAAGCGCGGCGGCCTGGTCGCCCTGATCGCGGCCGTCGCGCTGGTCGCCGGTGTGGCCGGCGGCGCGCTCGGCGTGTCCGTCTCCGACAGTTCCGACCGCAGGAGCTCCGCGAACGACCACCGCAGCACCACCGTCCAGGCCAGCGACACCCAGAAGAACGAGCCCGTCCCCGGCTCGATCGCCGCCATCGCGCAGAAGGCGCTGCCCAGCGTCGTCACCATCAAGGCGCAGGGCAACGGCGAATCGGGCACCGGCACCGGCTTCGTCTTCGACACCGAGGGCCACATCCTCACCAACAACCACGTCGTCGCGCCGACCCTCAGCGGCGGCAAACTGACCGTCAAGTTCGCCGACGGCAGCTCCTACAGCGCCTCGGTGCTCGGCCACGCCGAGGGCTACGACGTCGCCGTGGTCAAGATCGACAACCCGCCCAAGAGCAAGCTGGCCCCGCTGCCGCTGGCCGACTCCGACAAGGTCAACGTCGGCGACGCCACCGTCGCGATCGGTGCGCCGTACGGCCTGGAGTCCACCGTCACCAGCGGCATCATCAGCGCCAAGGACCGCCCGGTGGCCTCCGGCGACGACACCGGCTCGCAGGCCTCGTACATGAACGCCCTGCAGACCGACGCCTCCATCAACCCCGGCAACTCCGGCGGCCCGCTGCTCGACTCCGGCGGCGCGGTGATCGGCATCAACTCGGCGATCCAGTCCAACGCCTCCGCCAACGGCCGGGCCGGCAGCATCGGCCTGGGCTTCGCCATCCCGATCAACCAGGCCAAGTGGGTCGCGGACACCCTGATCAAGACCGGCAAGCCGGTCTACGCCAAGCTCGACGTGCTGCGCAACGACGACTACAAGGGCGACGGCGCGCAGATCCAGACCAAGGACATCCAGGGCCAGCCCGCCGTCACCCCCGGCGGCGCGGCCGACAAGGCCGGCCTCAAGCCGGGCGACGTCATCACCAAGCTCGGCGGCGTCCCGATCGACAACGGCCCCGCCCTGGTCAGCCGGATCTGGACGCACAAGCCCGGCGAGACCGTCGACGTCGAGTACACCCGCAACGGCCAGACCCTCACCACCAAGGTCACTCTCGGCCAGCGCGAGGGCGACCAGCCGTAACCCCCGCCCGCACCGAAACGTGTGCACCGAACCCCGCCGGACCCGTTAGGCTGACCTCCGCCTGGAGAGCTGCCCGAGCGGCCTAAGGGAACAGTCTTGAAAACTGTCGTGCGGTGACCCCGTACCGTGGGTTCGAATCCCACGCTCTCCGCCGGTAGGAGAACCACCTGCTCAGGGCGGGTGCCGAGACCACTCGGCACCCGCCCTCGGTGTTTCCCGGGCCACGGGCGGGGGCGGGGGTTGACCCTGACACGGTGGCAGGGGGTGGAGTGGTCGCACCATGTTGAACATCGGAGACTTCGCCAGCCACGGCCGGGTGTCGGTGCGGATGCTGCGCCACTACGACGCGATCGGGCTGCTGCGGCCCGCCCGGGTGGACCCAGTCAGCGGCTACCGCTTCTACGAGGCGTCCCAACTGGCCCGGCTCAACCGGGTGATCGCGCTCAAGGAGCTCGGGTTCACCCTGCAGCAGGTGCGGGCCGTCCTGGACGAGCGGGTGGACGCGGCCGAGCTGCGCGGGATGCTGCGGTTGCGGCGGGCCCAGCTCGCCGCGGCGATCGCGGCCGACGAGCTGCGGCTGGCCCGGGTGGAGGCGAGGCTCCGGACGATCGAGAGCGAGGGGACCATGTCCGTGCGGGATGTCGTGGTGAAGCCGGTGCCGTCCGTCCGGGTGGCCCAACTGACCGGTGTGGCCGCGAGTTACGAGCCGGAGGACATCGGGCCGGTGATCGGGCCGCTGTTCGCCGAGCTGTGCCGGCGGCTGGCCGGGGCCGGGATCGAGGCGGCCGGCCCGTCCGTCGCCCACTACCAGGACGCCCCGGAGGGCAACGGCTCGGTGCTGGTCGGGGCCGCCGTCCCGGTCGGCCCGTCGGTGCGGGCGGGCGCGCACGACTTCGAGGTGGTCGACCTGCCGCCGATCGGGGAGGCGGCGACGATCGTGCACCGCGGCCCGATGGACGAGGTCCTGGGCGCGGGCCAGGAGCTGGCCCGCTTCATCGAGGAGAACGGCTACCGCTCGGCCGGCTACGCCCGGGAGCTGTACCTGGAGTGCCCGGAGGACCCGGCGGGATGGGTCACCGAGCTCCAGGAGCCGGTGGTCCGCGGGTAGCCGGGTTTGCCCTCGACCCGGTCGAGGGTCCTAGCGTCACCGGGCATGACCACTGCCGCTGCCACCGCCGACGTCGGTTCGCGGGCCGCGCTGCCCCGGACGTACCTGCTCTGGCTGGCCGGGGTCCAGGCCGGACTGCTGGGCGACGCCGCGCTGTACTTCGCCCTCGGCTGGGCCGCCTCCGCGCACGGCGGCGGCGCGGCCGGGCTGGTCCTGACGGCGGTCACGGTGCCGCGCACCGCGCTGGTCCTGCTGGGCGGCGCGGTCGCGGACCGGTTCGGCGCCCGTCGGGTGATGCTCGTCGGGGACACGGTGATGCTGGCCGCGACCGCCGCGCTGGCGCTGGTCGCGGCCGACCGGGGCACACCGCTCTGGCTCCTGGTCGCGGCGGCGGCCGTGATCGGGACGGTCGACGCCTTCCACCTCCCGGCGAGCGGTTCGATGCCGCGCAGGCTGGTGCCCGCCGACCGGCTGCCCCGGGCGCTCGCCCTGCGGCAGGCCGGCGGGCAGGGCGCCGTCCTGCTCGGGGCGCCGCTCGGCGGCCTGCTGGTCGCGGCCGGCGGGCTGCCCGGCGCGGCACTCGTGGACGCGGTGAGCTTCGGGGTCGTGCTGCTGGTCCTGCTGCGGGTCCGCCCCGGGGCGGACGGGCCGTCCGGTCCGCGGGCCGGCCTGCTGAGCGAGGCCGCGTCCGGCGTCCGGCTCGCCCTGGCCGACCCGCTGCTGCGGGCCGCGCTGCTGCTCACCGGTGCGGCGGCCGGGGCGCTGCTGCCGGTGGTGTCGCTGCTCGGCCCGCTGCTCGCCCGGGCGCACGGCTGGTCGGCCGGGACGGCGGGACTGGTGAGCGGCGGGCAGGCGGCCGGGGTGCTGGCGGTGGCCGTCCTGGTCGCCCGACGGGGCGCGCTGCCCCGGGCCGGCGTGGGGGCGGCCGCCGGGCTCTGTACGGCGTCGGCGGGGATCGCGCTGCTGGCCCTGGCCGCGGGGCCGGTGGCGGCGGTGGCCGGCAGTACGGTGGCGGGCCTCGGCTCGGGGCTCTTCGCCTGCCACCTCGGCCCGCTGGTGCTGACCGGCGCGCCGCCGACCCATCTCTCGCGGGTCCAGGCCCTGCTGACGCTCGTGCAGAGCCTGGCCCTGGTGCTCTCGAACGCCCTGCTGGGCCTGCTCGCGGACGCGGCGGGCGCCGCCCCGCCCACCTTCCTCTGCGCGCTCGCCACCGCCGCGGCCGGCCTCACCGCCCTGGTCACTCCGACCCTCCGCCGGGCCTGAGCCGACCGGTCGCCCGCGCCGGCCCCGGGATCCGGCCGGCACCTCCCCGTACGGCGGCCCTTGCCGCCAGCCCCGGTGCCCGCCCGCCCCCTGCCGTCCGGGCGGTGCCTCGTCCTCCCGCCCGTTCACCTGCCCCTGCCCGTCCCGGCGCCCGCCCCTTCCCGTGGCCCACTTGCCGGCCCCCTGCCGTCCGGGCAGAGTGCGGAGGTGGAGGCGGTCGGGCGGCGAGTGGAGGCGGCGATGAGTGATCTGACGGACCGACTGGTGCAGGGCCTCCCGGACGGGGCCGTCGTGGTGGACCCGGACGTGACCGCCGCGTACCGCCACGACATGGCGGGTTTCTGTGCGGCCGGGCAGCCCGCGGCGGTGGTGTTCCCGGAGACGGTCGAGCAGGTGCGGCACGTGCTGCGCACCGCGACCGAGCTGCGCGTCCCGGTGGTGCCGCAGGGCGCCCGGACCGGGCTGTCGGGTGCGGCGAACGCGGTGGACGGCTGCGTCGTGCTGTCGCTGGTGAAGCTGAACCGGATCCTGGAGATCGACCCGGTGAACCGGATCACGGTGGTCGAGCCCGGTGTGGTGAACGCCGAACTGTCCAGGGCTGTGGAGGAGTTGGGCCTCTCGTATCCGCCGGATCCGTCGAGCTGGGAGTCCTGCACGATCGGCGGCAACATCGGTACGGGGGCCGGTGGGCTCTGCTGCGTGAAGTACGGGGTCACCAGCGAGTACGTGCTCGGGCTGGACGTGGTGCTGGCGGACGGGCGGCTGCTGTCCACCGGCCGTCGGACGGCGAAGGGCGTGGCCGGGTACGACCTGACCAGGCTGTTCGTCGGCTCGGAGGGGACGCTCGGGGTGGTGGTCCGGGCGGTTCTGTCGCTGCGGCCGGCGCCCGCCCCGCAGCTGGCGCTGGCGGCGGAGTTCCCGAGCGCGGACACGGCCGGGGCGGCGGTCTGCGAGGTGATGGCTCGGGGTCTGACCCCGTCGCTGATGGAGCTGATGGACGCGGTCTCGGTGCGGGCCGTCAACGAGTTGGGGCGGATGGGGCTGCCGGAGTCCACCCAGGCGCTGCTGCTGGTGGCCTTCGACGGGCCGGACCGGGTGGCCGAGCTGGCCCGGGTCGCGCGGCTGTGCCGGGAGGCCGGGGCGACGGAGGTGGTGCCGGCCGAGGACGAGGCGGAGTCCGATCTGCTGCTGGCCGCCCGGCGGATGGCGCTGCCCGCGCTGGACCGGCTGGGCACCACGATGATCGACGACGTGGCGGTGCCGCGCTCCCGGCTGGCGGAGATGCTGAACGGTGTCGCGGTGATCGCCGAGCGGCACGGGCTGACCATCGGGGTGGTCAGTCACGCGGGGGACGGCAACACCCACCCGATCGTCATCTTCGACGCCTCGGACGAGGAGGAGGCGGCCCGGGCCCAGCGCTCCTTCGACGAGATCATGGCGCTCGGGCTGGAGCTGGGCGGCACGATCACCGGGGAGCACGGTGTGGGGCTGCTGAAGCGGGACTGGCTGGCCCGTGAGTTGGGCCCGGTGGCGTTGGACCTGCAGCGGCAGCTGAAGGCGGTCTTCGATCCGCTGGGAATTCTGAATCCCGGCAAGATGATCTGATTTTCACTGAAGTATTTCGGCGGGGACCGCACGTCCGAACCCCTGCCGTCGTGGTGTGACATCGGACGGCCTTTTCATGACCGGGAAAGTCGACATGGGAGGGTGACCGAACTTTTCCAGGGGCGCGTGTGCGGTTCGCACGCGCCAGGGTGGTGCGCCCAGCGGATCGTGTGACGGTGCCGCGCCGTCCCCCGGACCGACCATCGACCAGCGGCCGTACGGGTGAAGTCCCAGCTCGGACGGGGTATCTCGCCGCGTTTTCCGTTTTCCCGGTCGTCATGCGCGGCCCGGGTGGATATCACGCAAACGGGCGAAATTCGCCGTGTGAGCTAGCGCTTTGTCGATTTGTTGCGGAAGTCTGTCTTCCGGCGTCGCAGCCCGCAGGTGTTCGTCCGGTCGACGAACCTTGCGCACCTTGATCGACCATTGCGCGACAAGCAGCTTCCCGGAGGCATTCATGGCTCGCACCCACCCCCGTCGAACAGCCGGGCTCCTACTCGCCGGCCCGCTCGCGGCCGGCCTGCTGCTGGCCGGTGCCGGGGCTGCCGCCGCCGACAACGGCGCGGGCGCCGAGGGCGCCTCCAACGCCGGGGCGGTCTCCGACACCGGCACCGGCAACGTGTTCGGCGGGGTCGACGGAAACTACGTCTCCACCCAGCAGACCGCCGCCGGCTCCGGCGCCACGAACCAGGACAACACCATCGCGGTGAAGGACAACACCGGCACCGTCCAGGGAGGCCAGGGCAACAAGGACGTCAACGTCGTCGTCGCCCCGACCTTCAACTGACCGGCCGCACGGCCGAGTGACGGCACCGGGCACCACGGAAGGCGGGGGCGCCGGACGTGGGTGGACGCGGGTGAGCTGAGCAGCCGCCGACAGGCCCGGACCGGAACGGAACGGCCGGAACGGACACCGAACCACCGACGCATCACGACCAGAGGGAACAGCGCAACGACCGGCCTGCGGAAAGGGTCACCGCGAAACCGGTCTCGTGGGCGGTGCCGCCATCGGCAC
>NZ_JBHVEU010000063.1:0-27519 GCF_042802075.1 Kitasatospora sp. NPDC057518 | reverse complement strand
GATCCCCTTCGGCGGCGGCCCGGCGGCTATTCCGAACCCTTCTCCGGGGCAACGGCGTTGTACTCGGCGAGGGTCTCGCGGGTGAAGCCGAAGAACCAGGTGGCGAGGAAGCCCGCGAGGTAGCCGGTCAGCAGCCCGCCGCCGTAGACGGCCGCGCTCGCGAGGAGCCCGTGCGGGCCGGCCAGGAGCGGGAAGAGGGCCCAGCCGGAGGGGCCGATGGCGGTGGAGCCGACGGCGTCGCCGAGCTGTCCGGCCACCCCGATGAAGGCGCCGCCGGCCGCGCCGCCGACGCAGGCGGTGACGAAGGGGCGCCCCAGCGGCAGGGTGACGCCGTAGACCAGGGGCTCACCGACGCCGAGCAGGCCGGCCGGGAGCGCGGACCTGATGGTGGCCCGGATCGAGGCATTATGGCGCAGCCGCAGGTAGACCGCCACCGCGCAGCCGACCTGTCCGGCGCCCGCCATGGCGAGGATCGGCAGCAGGACGGTGGAGCCCTGCTGCTGGATCAGGGTGGTGTGGATCGGGATCAGCGCCTGGTGCAGGCCGAGCATCACCAGCGGCAGGAAGAGGCCGCCGAGCACGAGTCCGGCGAGCAGGCCGCCGTGGGCGAGCAGCCAGGTGGCGGCGTGGCCGATGGCGGTGGAGACCTCCCCGGCGACGTACATCAGGCCGAACAGCGCGGCGAGCCCGCCGAGCAGGACGGTGACGGTGGGGGTGACCAGGACGTCGAGGGCTGCGGGCACCAGACGGCGGGTCCAGCGCTCCAGGTGGACGGCCAGCAGTGCGGCGCCGAGCGCGCCGACCACGCCGCCCTGACCGGGCGTGAGGTGGTGGCCGAAGGCCTCCACCTTGGCGACCCCGGCGTAGACGATCACGCTGGCCACCGCGCCGCCGAGCACGGGCGTGCCGCCGAACTCCTTCGCCGTGTTGTAGCCGACGAAGACCGCGATCAGCGACATGAACCCGGAGGAGACCGGGCCCAGGGCGGTGACCAGCGCCGGTGCCCAGCCGAGGTTGGCGAGCGCCCCGGAGAGGCCGGCGACGATCCCGCAGCCGATCAGGGCGGGGATCAGCGGGACGAAGATGTTCGCGATCCGGCGCAGCGCCAGCTTCACCGGGGTGGCGTTGCGCACCCGGCCCTGGGCCCGGATGCGCTCGCCGCGCCCGGCGAGGTCCTCGGCGGTGGGGGCGGCCGCCGGGCCGGGGGGCTCCAGGAGCCGGCGCAGCCGCTCGGTGACCCCGGCGACGGCGGCGGGCCCGAGCACGATCTGGTAGGTGTCGTCCTCGACCGTGCCCAGGACCTCCGGCAGCGCCCGGAGCGCCTCGGTGTCGACCAGGGCGCGGTCCGCCAGGCCCAGCCGCAGCCGGGTCATGCAGTGGGCGACCGAGCGGATGTTGGCGGCGCCGCCGACCAGCGGGAGGATCGCCTCGGCCACGGCGCGGTTCTTCTCGTCCGACATGCCGGAGGACGTACCCGGGCGCTCCCCCGGCTCAACCGCCTTGGTACGCGGCCGTTCTGGGCCCCGTGGCCGGAGCCGGTGCGCGGGCGGCGCCGTCCGTCCGGTCCGGGAGCGGGTCGTCGTCGGCCCCCGTGGCGCGCACCCGGTGCACGTACCGGTCGATGAGGTGGCGCAGCACGGTGGCGGTGGTGACGACGTCCGCCTCGGGGATGCCGTCCAGCGCGTCGGCGAGCCCGATGATGTTGGCCTGTTTCAGGCGGTCCAGCACTTCCCGTCCGCCGCGGGTGATGGCCACCTGGCGGGCCCGCCGGTCCTGCGTGTCCTGGCTGCGTTCCACCAGCTGCTGGCCCTGGAGGCGGTCGATCTGGCGGGTGACGTGGGAGGGCTTGACCATCAGGCGGTCGGCCAGGTCGCTCACCCGGCTGGCCTCCGCGCGCTCGGCGAGCGCGCGCAGCAGGTAGACGTCCGAGCGGGCGGCGGTGATGCCGGCCTTGGCGGTGCGGCGCTCGTGCTCCTGTGACCGTGTCAGCAGGTAGGCCAGGGTGGCCAGGACGTCCTCCAGGCCGTCCAGGCCGTTCGGGCCCTGCGGCCGGCAGGCGGTGGTCCGGTCGTCTTCGGCGTCTTCTTCGTCCGACATGGGGGAACTGTAGCGATCCGGTACGGGCGGCGGCCGGGACGGGGAGGCGGCGCCGGGTTTCGGACAGTTTCGGCCGTCACCCGATCCGCCCTTTCGCCACCACGGAACGCGAGTTAGCGTGACTTTCAGTTAGTTGCTTTGGGCACGTAACTAGGTGCCCACGGCTCGACTCCCGGAAGGGGATCCACCGATGGCCACCGCCGAGAAGACCCCCCGATTCACCCACCCCGCCGCCCGCGGCACCTGCCCGTTCGCCCCGCCGCCCGCGTACGAGCAGGCCCGGCAGGAGGAGCCGGTCAGCCGCGTCACCCTGTGGGACGGCTCCACCAGCTGGCTGGTCACCCGCCACGAGGACGTCAAGGCCGTCCTCTCCGACGCCCGGTTCAGCTCCGACTCCACCCGGCCCGGCTACCCGTTCATCAGCGCGGGCGCCCGGCAGCTGAACACCGGACGGCCGACCATCATCCGGATGGACGCCCCGGAGCACACCCACTTCCGCCGGATGCTGACCGGCGAGTTCATGATCAAGAAGGTCGAGGCGCTGCGCCCGGAGATCCAGCGGATCGCCGACGACCTGCTGGACCGGATGACCGACGGACGCTCCGGCGCCGACCTCGTCCACGAGTTCGCCCTGCCGCTGCCGTCCCTGGTCATCTGCCTGCTGCTCGGCGTCCCCTACCAGGACCACGACTTCTTCCAGGAGTGCAGCCGCGTCCTGCTGCGCCGCGACTCCGCCGCCGAGGACGTCGCCGACGCCCAGGCCAAGCTGGTCGACTACCTGATCGGGCTCACCGAGACCAAGCGCACCCACCCCGACGACGGCATCCTCAGCCGCCTGGTGGAGCGCGGCGAGCTGAGCACCCAGCAGATCGGCGACATGGGCCGGCTGCTGCTGATCGCCGGACACGAGACCACGGCGAACATGACCGCGCTCTCCGTGCTCGCCCTGCTGCGCAACCCCGACCAGCTCGCCCACCTGCGCGAGCACCCCGAGTCCGTGCCCGGCGCGGTCGAGGAGCTGCTGCGCTACCTGACCATCGTGCACTCCGGCGTGACCCGGGTCGCCGCCGAGGACGTCGACCTGGGCGACGTGCGGATCGCGGCGGGCGAGGGCGTCATCTGCATGGTCAACACCGCCAACCGGGACGAGCGGGAGTTCCCCGACGGCGACGAGCTCGACCTGACCCGCGACGCCCGCCGCCACCTGGCCTTCGGCTTCGGCGCCCACCAGTGCCTGGGACAGCCGCTCGCCCGGCTGGAGTTGCAGATCGCGCTGGCCACCATCCTGCGCAGACTGCCCGGACTGCGCCTGACCGTACCGTTCGAGGAGGTCCGCTTCCGCGGCGAGATGCTCATCTACGGCGTCCACGAGCTGCCGATCGCCTGGTGACCCGGGCTCCCCCGGGAGCCCGCAGAACCACACCAACCCACCTGCCCCGCACCGGAGTCCACACCGCCGGGGCACCCGTTCCGAAAGGAAGACCATGCTCGTCCGGATCGACCAGGAGAAGTGCTGCGGCGCCGGGCACTGCGTGCTCGCCGCCCCCGACGTCTTCGACCAGCGCGACGAGGACGGCATCGTCGTCCTGCTCGACGCCCGACCGCCCGCCGAACTCCACCAGGCCGTCCGGGACGCCGCCGCGGTCTGCCCGGCCTCGGCCATCACCCTGGACCAGGCGTGATCGCACTGCGGGACGTGGCCGTGGTCGGCGCCGGCGCGGCCGGGCTGCACGCCGCCGAGGCGCTGCGCCGGGCCGGCTACGACGGCCGCCTCACCCTGATCGGGGCCGAGCCCGAACCGCCGTACGACCGGCCGCCGCTGTCCAAACACCTGCTCGGCGGGGAGTGGCAGCCCGACCGCCTGGCCCTGCGCGGCCCCGAGGCACTGGAGGAGCTCCGGCTCGACCTGCGCCTCGGGGTCCGGGCCGAGCGGCTGGACCGCCGGGAGCGGACCGTCCGGCTCTCCGACGGCGGACGGGTGCGCTGCGAGGCCGTCATCGTGGCCACCGGGGTGCGCCCGCGCCGGCTCCCGGGCGCCGACGCTCCCCGGCCCGGGGCGCACGTGCTGCGCACCCTCGCCGACGCCCTCGCCCTGCGCGAGGAACTGCGCGCGGGCGTACGGCTGTTGGTGGTCGGCGGCGGGCTGCTCGGCGCCGAGGCGGCGGCCACCGCCGTCGGGCTCGGCGCCGAGGTGACCTGGCTGACCTCCACCGCCACGCCGCTGGCCGCCGTCCTCGGCACCGAGACGGCCGCGCTGCTGGCCGGCCTGCACCGCGAGCACGGGGTGCGGCTGCACCGGGGCGTGGCCACCGGACTGCTCGAACGGCGCGGCCGGGCCGTCGGCGTCCGGCTCGCCGACGGCTCCGAACTGGCCGCCGACGCCGTGCTGATGGCCGTCGGCTCCGAACCGGCCACCGAGTGGCTGGCCGGCAGCGGCGTCCCGCTGGACGACGGCGTGGTCTGCGACGCCTACTGCGCCGCCGGCCCCGGCGTCTGGGCGGCCGGGGACGCCGCCTCCTGGCCCGATCCGCGCACCGGCCGCCACCACCGCCTCGAACAGCGCACCAACGCCACCGAGCAGGCCATGCACGCGGCCCGGAACCTGCTGGCCGGCCCGGACGGCGAACGGCAGGCCTACCGGCCGGTCCCGTACCTGTGGACCGACCAGTACGGGCTGCGGGTCCAGGTGTTCGGCCGGCCCGGCGGCGCCGAGCGGTTCGAGGTGGTCGACGGCAGCCTGGCGGAGCACCGCTTCGCCGCCGTCTGCGTCCGGGACGGCCTGGTCACCGGCGCGGTCGGGATCGCCTCCGCCCGGGCGCTGCGCGGGCTGCGCGCCCAGGTCGCGGCGCACGGCCCGTGGCCGCCCGAGCAGGCCGAGCAGGCCTGAGCCGCCCCGCCGCTGCCGCCCCGCCGCCGTAGCCCTGCCAGTGCCGCCCGCCGTCGCCGCCCGCCAACCGGGCGAGGCGGCGGGCGGACCGGCATGGTGCGAGGGCCCCGGCACGGCCCCGCCCGGAGACTGGTGGCCCGCCGCCGGCCAGGGGAGAGAGCGCATGGACGACCGCAGTCACCGAGCCGCCCGGGGGCCCGCCCCCGCCCCGGGGGTGACCTCGCGGGCCGGGGTCCTGGGCACCGCGCTGGCCGCCGTCCTCGCCTTCTCGCTCTCCTCCGGCTCCTGGCAGTGGTTCTCCACCTACCTCGGGCTGACCCTCCTCGCGGTGGTCCTCTCCTCCACCCGCCCGCCGAGCCGCGCGACCGACACCGGGGCCGGCTACGCCCGGAGCCTGGCCGCCTACACGCTCGTCATCGGACTGTGCGTGGCCCTCGCCCTGGCCCCGGCGATGCAGCGCTGGTCCTGGCTGTTCCCGATGCCGGGCACCCGCCGCGACTGCCCCCGCCTGGGCGACTACGCCCGGCTGCAGGCCCAGGCCTCCCTCGGCGACCTGGCCGCCCGGGACGGCGCCGCGCTCGCCGCCGCCCAGGGCGAACAGGCCCGGCACGCCGTCGCCGACTGCCTCTCCGCGACCACCACGCTCTGGCTGCCCGTGTACGCGCTGGCCGCCGCACTGCTGGCCGCGCTCGCCGTCCGACTGCTGGACCGGGGCGGCCGCTGGGGACCCTCCCGGTCCGTCGAGGGCTGAGGGGCGACGGAGGGCGGACGGGCGGCGCGCCCCGGGCACTCCCCCGCGCTCCCCGTGCCCCGGCCGGGTCTACCGGTCGAACATCCGCCGGACTATCGTTAGTTGGCGGAAGCTATCGAATTCCCCACGCCGACCCGCCGGCCGGCCAGCAGGAGGCAGCGGTGGCGACACGACTCTCCGACGGCGGCAGGACGGGGCGGCCGCACCCGGCCGGCCACGGTGTGGCACCGGAGCACCCCCGGTACAAGTGGGTGGCGCTGTCCAACACCACGCTCGGCACCCTGATCGCCACCGTCAACGCCTCGATCGTGCTGATCTCGCTGCCCGCGATCTTCAACGGCATCGGCCTGGACCCGCTCCGCCCCGGCAACGTCAGCTACCTGCTGTGGATGCTGATGGGCTACATGCTGGTCACCGCCGTGCTGGTGGTCACCCTCGGCAGACTGGGCGACATCCACGGCCGGGTGCGGATCTACAACGCGGGCTTCCTGATCTTCACCCTCACCTCGGTGGCACTCTCCCTCGACCCGCTGCACGGCGGGCCCGGGGCCCTGTGGCTGATCGGCTGGCGGGTCGTGCAGGCGGTCGGCGGGTCGATGCTGATGGCCAACTCGGCGGCGATCATCACCGACGCCTTCCCGGCCCGCCAACGCGGCACGGCCCTGGGGGTGAACATCGTCGCGGGCATCGCCGGGTCCTTCATCGGCCTGGTCCTGGGCGGGCTGCTGGCCGAGTGGAACTGGCGGTCGATCTTCTGGGTCAATGTGCCGATCGGCATCCTCGGCACGGTCTGGGCCTACCGCTCGCTGCGCGAGACCGGGGTGCGCAAGCCCGCCCGGATCGACTGGTGGGGCAACATCACCTTCGGCGTCGGCCTGACCGCCCTGCTCGCCGCGATCACCTACGGCATCCAGCCGTACGGCGGCCACACCATGGGCTGGACCAACCCCTGGGTGCTGGCCGGACTGTTCGGCGGGGTGGCGCTGCTCGCCGTCTTCTGCCTGGTCGAGTCCCGCACCGCCGAGCCGATGTTCCCGCTCTCGCTCTTCCGCGACCCGGTCTTCGCGGGCGGCAACGCGGCCACCCTGCTGGGCTCGATCGCCCGCGGCGGGCTGCAGTTCATGCTGATCATCTGGCTGCAGGGCATCTGGCTGCCGCTGCACGGCTACGACTACGCCGACACCCCGCTGTGGGCCGGGATCTACCTCGTCCCGCTGACCGTCGGCTTCCTGGCCGCCGGACCGGTCGCCGGCTACCTGTCCGACCGCGCCGGAGCCAGACTCTTCGCCGCCGGCGGACTGGTGGTGATGGCCCTGTCCTTCGCCGGGCTGCTCCTGCTGCCCACCGACTTCGGCTACCCGTGGTTCGCCCTGCTGGTGTTCGTCAACGGCCTGGGCGGCGGCCTGTTCGCCGCCCCCAACACCTCGCTGATCATGTCCAGCGTGCCGGCCGCCGCCCGCGGCGCGGCCTCCGGCATGCGGGCCACCTTCCAGAACGCCGGCATGGTGCTGTCGATCGGCGTCTTCTTCTCCCTGATGGTGGCCGGCCTGGCGGGCTCGCTGCCGCACACGCTCACCGCCGGACTGACCGCCCAGGGCGTGCCCGCCGCCGACGCGCACGCCATCGCCTCGCTGCCGCCGGTGGGCACCCTGTTCGCCGCCTTCCTCGGGTACAACCCGATCCAGCAGCTGCTGGGCCCGCAGGTGCTCGGGCAGCTGCCGGCGGACAACGTCCGGACGCTGACCGGCCGGGAGTTCTTCCCGCAGCTGATCTCGGGGCCCTTCCACGACGGGCTGGTGGTGGTGTTCTGGCTGGCGATCGCGATGTCGCTGGTCGCCGCGGCCGCCTCGCTGGTGCGCGAGCGGACCCGGCCCGCCGCCGCGCCTTCGGCCTCCGCGCCGTCCGGCTCCGTACCCTCCGGTGCCTCACCCTCCGGTGCCTCACCGGCCAGCGCCGCGCCCGCCCCCGCGCGGCCCGCCGCCCCGCCGACGAAGGAGCCCGGGCCGTGAGCGCGGACGGCGGCGGCCTGTCCGCCGAGGCCGTCGTCCGGCTCAGGCTGGCGATCGGCCGGCTCAACCGCCAGCTGGTCCGCGCCTCCGGCGACCAGGACCTCACCGCCGCCCAGCTCTCCGCCCTGGCCCGGGTGGAACAGCACGGGCCGCTGCGGCTCGGCGAACTCGCCGCACGCGAGGGCGTCGCGGTGCCGTCCATGGTCCGTACGGTCACCCCGCTGGTCGCCGACGGGCTGGTCGCCAAGACCCCCGACCCGCAGGACGGACGCTCCCAGCTGCTCGCCCCCACCCCGCTCGGGCTGGAGACGCTGGCCCGGATCCGCCGCGAGCGCACCGCCCTGCTGGCCCGCCGCAGCGCCCGGCTCAGCCCCGAGCAGTGCCGCGCCCTGGAGGCGGCGCTGCCCCTCCTGGAGCTGCTGCTCGACGAACCCGGCGCCCCCTGACCCGGGTCCGTGACGGCCCCGGTCCGCCGACGGCAGGACCGCTACCGCTGCCCCGGCCAGGGCACCGAGGTCTCCACACCGGCGGTGTAGTCGACGCCGGGGACGTCCCAGCCGTACAGCTGCCGGAACTGGTTGTAGAACCAGGCGGCCCCGGCCGGGTCGGCGGCCAGCGCGGCCGCCGGGTCGGCCCACAGCTCCCGCACCCGGTCCTGCACGGCGGGGTCGAGCTCCCAGCCGTCCAGGCGGATGCGGCCCCGGTCGTCCAGGGCGGGTTCCTTCGCTCCGGTCAGCTGCTCCCACAGGTCCACGGCCTGGTCGTCGGTCGTGCGCCAGCCGTCCTCGCCGAGGACGTTGCGCAGCAGCGAGGTGTAGAGGGCGATGGAGGGGATGGCGGTGGACGCCTGGGTGACGGCCGCGCCGGCGACGACGGTGAACGCCCGGCCGCGGTCGGCGAGCACCCCGGTCTGCAGCTCCCGGGCGGTGGCCTCCAGGTGCTCCTTGGCGGCGCCGATCGTGCCCTGCCGGTAGACCGGCGCGGTGATCTCGGAGCCGACGTAGGACAGGGCCACGGTGGTGAAGCCGGGGGCGAGCAGGTCCGCCTCGGCCAGCGCCCGCACCCACAGCCCCCAGTCCTCGCCGCCCATCACCTTGACGGTCGCCGCCCGCTCGGCCGCGTCGGCCGGGGCGAGGTCGACGGTGCCGACCTGCGGGGCCCCGTCGTCGAAGAGCAGGGACGGCGAGGTGTACGGGGAGCCGATCGGCTTGATCACCGAGTGGTGGACCTCGCCGGTGGCCGGGTCGGTGCGCCGGGGCGAGGCCAGCGAGTAGACGAGGTGGTCGACCGGGCCGTACCGCTCGGCGAGCAGCTTGAGCACCTCGGCGCGGGTGGCGTCGGCGTAGGCGTCGGCGTTGACGAAGGTGACGTCTCCCCCGCTGCCCTCGGCCAGGGCGGAGGTCGCGGCGGTGCGGTACCAGCCGGCGGTGGCGGTGCGCCGCTCGGTGGCGGCGCCCTCGTAGGCGACGCCGATCCCGCGGACGCCGTGGCGGCGCAGCCCGGCGAGCAGGATCGCCTGGCCGTACCCGGCGCTGGCGCCGAGGACCAGGACGACCGGGGCCCTGCCGGTCGCGGCCGCGGGCTCGATGCGCCGCCACTGGCGGTCGACGGTGGCCTCGCTGCCGGCCGGGTGGGAGTTGACGATCAGGTAGCCCCGCTGCTTGGGGGTGATCTGCTGGATGCTCACGCGGTGGCGCCCTCTCCGATCCGGAGATCGTGATCAAGGTGTCGGTCGTCCGGAGCCTATCCGCGCCGGCGGGCGCAGCCCTTGCCATGCCGTCACGGAAGTTGCGGCCCGCGGTTGTCGGGGGTCGTCATTGCGGCGGGCGTCCGCGTGGGCTATCCCGCTGGGCGGTCCACGAGGTCCCCCGGTCGATCTCCACGAGGTTCCTCCGGTCGGTGACGTTCCCCGATCGCACCGTGCCGGCCGTGCTGCTGTCCCGGGCGGCTCACCGCAACGGCCGCCCGTTCCGCCGTTGGAGTGCTCTGCCGCCGCCGACCGCGCTCGGCCGCCCCGCGTGCCGTACGGCCCACTAGGTTCCTGCCGTGGACGAAACCAGGGCTTCGAACGGGCACCAGCCGTCCGCCGGCGAGCGCGTCACGGCCCGCCTGGACGGGCGGCTGCCGGTCACGGAGGCGGGCCGGGAGCTGCTGCGCAAGGTCTTCCCGGACCACTGGTCGTTCCTGCTCGGCGAACTCGCGCTGTACAGCTTCGTGGTGCTGCTGCTGACCGGCGTCTACCTGACCTTCTTCTTCCGGCCGAGCATGAACGAGGTCGTCTACCAGGGCGCCTACCTGCCGCTCGACGGCGTCCGGGTGTCCGAGGCGTACGCGTCGACCCTGCGGATCAGCTTCGAGGTGCGGGGCGGACTGATGATCCGTCAGATCCACCACTGGTCGGCCCTGTTGTTCGCCTCGGCGATCGGCGCGCACCTGCTGCGGGTGTTCTTCACCGGGGCGTTCCGCCGCCCGCGCGAGCTCAACTGGGTGATCGGGGTGACGCTGTTCAACCTCGCGCTGCTGGAGGGGTTCTCCGGCTACTCGCTGCCCGACGACACCCTCTCCGGCACCGGCCTGCGGATCGCCGAGGGCGTGCTGCTCTCGGTGCCGCTGGTCGGCACGTACCTCACCCTGTTCGCCTTCGGCGGCGAGTTCCCCGGGCACGACGTCATCCCCCGGCTGTTCACCGTGCACGTCCTGCTGGTCCCCGGCCTGCTGCTGGCCCTGGTCGGGGCGCACCTGACGCTGGTGGTGGTGCTGAAGCACACCCACTGGGCCGCCCCCGGCCGTACCAACCGCAACGTGGTGGGGATGCCGTTCTTCCCCCAGTTCCTGACCCGCACGACGGGCCTGCTGTTCGCGGTGGGCGGCGTGATGGCGCTCTCGGCGTTCCTCGCCGAGGTCAACCCGGTCTGGCGGTACGGCTCCTACCGCCCCGACGTGGTCGGCACGGGCGCGCAGCCGGACTGGTACATCGGCTTCATCGAGGGGGCGTTGCGGCTGATGCCGGCCGCGGAGACCAGGATGCTCGGGCACACCCTGTCCTGGAACGTGCTGCTGCCCGCCCTGGTGGTGCCCGGCCTGCTGTTCGCGGCGCTGTACGCCTACCCCTTCGTGGAACGGTGGCTCGACCCCGGCACCGGCGAGCACCACCTGTGCGACCGCCCGCGCAACAGGCCCACCCGCACCGCGCTGGGCACCGCCGGGATCACCGTCTACGCGGTGCTGCTGATCGCCGGCGGCAACGACGTGATCGCGTACACCTTCGGGCTCGACGTCAACGCGCTCACCGTGGTGCTGCGGACGGCGCTGGTCGTGCTGCCGCCGGTGGTCTTCCTGCTCACCCGGCGCCTCTGCCTGGCCCTCCAGGCCCGGGACCGCGACCGGCTGCTGGACGGCGACGAGACCGGCCGGATCGACCAGGCGCAGGACGGCGGCTTCTCCGGCCACCGCCGCCCGCTGCCCGAGGCCGAGCGGTACGTGCTGCTGGCGCGCGCCGAGGCCGAGCCGGTCACCGCCCCGCCGGGGGCGCCACGGCACGAGCGGGTACGCGCCGCCGCGAGTTCCTGGTTCCACCGCGACCGGGTCGAACTGCCCGCCACCGCACGGGAGTCGGAGCGGATGGCGGCTGTCCTCACCGCCCCGGCCCACCCCGCTCCCCCGGCCGTCCCGGCGCCCGGGGCGGGCCCGGGCGGCCCGCTCCGGCGGCTGCTGCGCCGGCTCAGCCCGCGCCGTGGTCGCGGTACTGGAAGATGAAGCCGGCGACGGCGAGCGCGAGCACCAGGGCGCCGACGACGATCAGCCAGCGGGCGAACACCAGCCCCAGGGCGAAGACCGTCACACCGACCGCCGCGAGGACCGGGTAGCCGCTGCGGGCCGGGAAGAACCCCACCGGCCCGGCGGCCTCCGCGATCTCGGCCTCCTCGCGGTCCTGCGCCCGGCCGCCGCCCGACCGCCGGTACTGGACGAACCAGAACAGCGCGACCAGAGCGGACATCAGGAACGCCACCGCCAGGATCGCCTTGCCGGCCGGCTCCCGGGCCCAAAGGCCGTAGACCAGCCCGGTCATCGCGAAGAACGCGGTCATCACCGCGAACAGCCACCCCTCCGCCTTCACCGCCCGCTCCCCCGTCCGCCGGTACGGCCGTACGGCACACCGGACGCGCCGGTCGACGACTCCGCCGCGGACACCTCCGGATGGTGCAGGTCGAAGGCCGGCGACTCGGAGCGGATCCGGGGCAGCGCGTGGAAGTTGTGCGGCGGCGGCGGGCTGGAGGTGGCCCACTCCAGCGACCGGCCCCAGCCCCACGGGTCGTCCTCGGCGACCTTCTCGCCGTACCTGGTGGTCCGCCAGACGTTGTAGAAGAACGGCAGGTTGGAGACCCCGAGCAGGAACGAGCCGATCGAGGCGCAAACGTTCAGGGCCGTGAAGTCGTCCACCGCCAGGTAGCTCGCGTAGCGGCGCGGCATCCCCTGGGCGCCCAGCCAGTGCATCACCAGGAAGGTGGTCTGGAACCCGGTGAACAGGATCCAGAAGTGCGCCTTCCCCAGCTTCTCGTCGAGCATCTTCCCGGTGAGCTTCGGCCACCAGAAGTAGAAGCCCGCGAAGGTCGCGAAGACGACCGTCCCGAACAGCACGTAGTGCAGGTGGGCCACCACGAAGTAGCTGTCGGTGACGTGGAAGTCGATCGGCGGCGCCGCCAGCAGCACCCCGCTCAGCCCGCCGAACAGGAAGGTCACCAGGAAGCCGACCGACCAGAGCATCGGGGTCTCGAAGGAGAGCGAGCCGTTCCACATCGTCCCGACCCAGTTGAAGAACTTCACCCCGGTGGGCACCGCGATGAGGAAGGACATCATCGCGAAGAACGGCAGCAGCACCTGGCCGGTGGCGAACATGTGGTGCGCCCACACCGACATGGACAGCGCGGTGATGGCGATGGTCGCGCCGACCATCCCGTGGTAGCCGAACAGCGGTTTGCGGCTGAACACCGGGATGATCTCGCTGATGACGCCGAAGAACGGCAGCGCGACGATGTACACCTCCGGGTGGCCGAAGAACCAGAACAGGTGCTGCCACAGCAGCGCCCCGCCGTTCGCCGCGTCGAAGGCGTGCGCGCCGAACTTGCGGTCGGCCTCCAGGCAGAGCAGCGCGGCGGTCAGCACCGGGAAGGCCAGCAGCACCATGACCGAGGTGAACAGCACGTTCCAGGTGAAGACCGGCATCCGGAACAGCGTCATGCCCGGCGCCCGCAGGCAGGTGATGGTGGTGATGAAGTTGACCGCGCCCAGGATGGTGCCGAGGCCGGCCACCACCAGGCCGAACGCCCACAGGTCCCCGCCCGCCCCCGGCGAGAACAGCGGGCCGTTCAGCGGCGCGTAGGCGAACCAGCCGAAGGAGGGCGCGCCCCCGGTGGTGAGGAAGCCGCTCAGCACCGTCAGCCCGCCCAGCAGGAACGCCCAGTAGGTGAAGGCGTTCAGCCGGGGGAAGGCGACGTCCGGCGAGCCGATCTGCAGGGGCATGATCGCGTTGGCGAACCCGGCGAAGGTCGGGGTGGCGAACAGCAGCAGCATGATCGTGCCGTGCATGGTGAACAGCTGGTTGTACCGCTCGTTCGACAGCAGCCCGGTGTCCGGCCCCAGCAGCTGGGCCCGCATCAGCAGCGCGAGCACGCCCCCGACCAGGAAGAAGCCGAAGGCCGTCGCCAGGTAGAGGTTCCCGATGACCTTGTGGTCCGTGGTGAACAGCCAGCGCAGCAGCGTGCTGCCCTGCCGGACCCTCACCCGGGTGCGGTCCCGCGCGGGGGGCGGCGCGGTGGACGAAGCGTTCATGGAACCTCCGCAGCGGAGCCGGTGACGCCCCCGGTCGCGGCGCCGACCCCCTCCCCGGCCCGGCGGAGGGCCCGCCCTCGCACGCCATCGCCGACCCTAGCGGCGGCGGCCCGGGCCGCCGGGGCGCCACGCGGTACGGCCCGTCGACCGGGCGCGGCGCTCCCGCGGATCGGGGCTTCGCTTACGCGGGCCGGGGCTCCGGGGGTCCGGGCTCAGCGCTCCCGCAGGTCGGGGACCACCTCGCGCAGGCGCTCGGCGCCGATCGCGCCCGCCCGCAGCAGGACCGGCACCTCGCCGGTGATGTCCACGATCGAGGAGGGCACGGCGGCCGCGGTCGGGCCCCCGTCGAGGTAGACGGCCACCGAGTCGCCGAGCATGCCCTGGGCGGCGTCGCAGTCCTGCGGCGAGTCGTGCCCGGTCAGGTTCGCGCTGGAGACGGCCAACGGCCCGGTGGCGTTGAGCAGTTCGATGGCGACCGGGTGCGCGGGCATCCGCACCGCGACCGTCCCGTTGGTCTCGCCGAGGTCCAGCTCGACCGAATCCAGGTGGCGGGCGACCACGGTCAGCCCGCCCGGCCAGAACTCCTTGACCAGGTCCCGCGCGCGCTCCGTCACCTCGACCAGCCCGTCCAGCGCCTCCGGGGAGCCGACCAGCACCGGCGAGGGCATGTTCCGTCCCCGGCCCTTGGCGCGCAGCAGGCGGTCGACGGCCCGCGGTGCGAAGGCGTCCGCGCCCACGCCGTACACGGTGTCCGTGGGCAGGACGACGAGTTCACCGCGGCGCACCGCGGCCACGGCCTCGCGCAGCCCGGCCGCGCGCTCCGACGGGTCCGAGCAGTCAAAACGACGAGTCATCAGGGGTCTCCACCGGCGGGCCGCCGGCCCGCCCCGTTCCTCCGGCCCGGCCACCTCTCCGGCCGGACACGACCTGGTCAGCCTACCCGTCCCGCTCCCGCCGCCCGGCCACGCCCCGGGGTCGCGGTGTGCGGGGCTCCTCGGCCGCCCGGGTGGCTCGGGACAGTGCTGCCGTACCGGGCCGCCTTCCCCGGGGGCGGCCGGTGGCGGGCGGACGTAGGTTGCGCACATGACCAGTGACGAGACGGTCCCGGCCGTGGGAGTGCGTCCGCTGGACGAGGTGTTCGCCGCGATCGACAAGGTCAACCGGCGGCCCCGGCCCTGGACCGGCTTCGAGCACGGCGTGCTCGGCGCCTACCGGTGGGCCGCCGGCGCCCAGGTCGCGGCCCCGGTCACCGCCGCCGCCACGGCCGGCTCCATCGGCCCGTGCCTCGCCCAGCTGCTGGCCGAGTGCCAGGCCGCCGCCGTCCGCCTCCGCCTCGTCCGCACCCAGGGGGCGGACCACACCTACGTCCTCGGCGTCCACCGGGCACTGGCCTGGCTCTGCGGGCTGCACGAGGACCGTCCCTGAACGACCGTCCCCAAGCTGCCGGGCCCGGGGCGTCGAACGGGTGGCGCACGGCGGTGAACAGGGCGCAGGCCCGGTCAGTAGTAGTGGCGGCGGCCGCCGACGGCGTGCCCGAGCGTTCCGGCGAGCCACAGGACCAGGCCGACGACGGCCAGCACGATGCCGATGGTCCAGAGGATCGAGATTCCGGTGACGAAGCCGATGATGAGCAGGATGACGCCGAGGAGTATCACGAGGGTCTCCCGGGTTGATGGGTGGCTGTCGGCGGGGGCGGCCCGGCCGGCCCGAACCGGCCGCAGCGGTCGTCCCCGGGGATCGGGGCCTGTCCTGCCCTGCCCGTCTCCACACCCCCCGCGTCTACCGCGCCGCGGCCCGGGCAAACCGCCCCGCCGCTCCCCCGTCAGCGCCGGTGGCGGCCGCCCTGCCGGCGGGGCGGGGCGGCCACCCGGGGCGCGGGCAGGAAGAGCCGGGCCAGCTCGCGGCCCAGGTTGACGCCGATGGCGAGGGCCATCGCCATCGCGGCGGCCCGCCCGATGCCGCTCAGCCCGATCTCGGGCTCGCCCCGGACGAAGGCCAGCATCCCGAAGTACAGCACCGAGCCGGGCAGCAGCGGCCCCAGGGCGGCGGTGATGTGCGGCAGCGCCGAGCTGCCCCGGCAGCGCGCCATGAGCTGGCCGGACAGGCCCACCAGCCCGGCGGCCAGACCGGTGGCCAGGATCGGCTCACCGCCCGCGTTCACCAGCACCCCGTACGTGGTCCAGCCGGCCGCGCTGTTCAGCAGGACCGCCGGCAGCGTGGCCGGCTCGGTGTTCAGCAGCACCGCGAACGCCAGGGTGAGCAGCACCGCGGCGGCGAGCTGCAGCGGGGGGTTGACCGCCCCGGGCGGGACGTCCTGGGCGGCCAGGTCGGCGCCGTTGTTGACGCCGACGTAGAGCACCGTCATCACCCCGACCACCACGCCGGTCATCAGGTAGAGCGCTTCGAGCAGCCGGGCGGCGGCGGTGAGGTAGAAGCCCGCCAGGCCGTCCTGGGCCGCCGCCACCATGGGCCACCCCGGCAGCACGGCGAACAGCCCGCCGGTGATCACCACCGATCCGCGCAGGTGCAGACCGTTGAACGAGAGCAGGATGCCGATCACGGCGGCGGGCACCGCCGCCACCACGAACTGGTAGAACGCCGGGAGGTCGTGGCGCGCCACCAGGGCCGAGAAGCGCTCGCCCACCAGCGCGGCGACGACGGCGCTGGCGAACACCAGCCAGGCCCGGGCGTCGGCCCGGCCGCCGATCAGCAGCGTGGCCGCCCCGGCCATCCCGCCGCAGGAGAGCACGAACAGCCGGCCGGAGTACCGGCGGCGGCGCCGGCGGGCCGCCACCAGGCGGCCGTGCGCCTCGGGGACGGCCATCCCGCCCACGGCGATCTCGGTGACCAGCCGGAACACCAGAGCCAGCCGCGCGTAGTCGACGGCCGGGCGGCGCACCGAGCACTCGGCGGTCAGCGAGGGCTCCGACGGGCCGGGCTGGTAGGAGATCGCCACCCGGGTGAAGGTCACCTGCGGGTCGCAGGGCTGGACCCGGTAGGCGTGGGCGACGGCGAGCATCGCGGCCTCGACGTCCTCCGCCGCCTCGCCGCTGGCCAGCAGCAGTTCGCCGACCAGCAGCGCGAGGTCCAGCACCCGGGCCGGCTCGACGCCCGTCGGCGGGTCCGCGCCGGCCCCCTCCGGCGCGGGCCGGCGGTCGGCCGTGGGGGTGCGCAGCAGCGGCAGCATCAGGTCGGGCCAGGGAACCGCGGTGCCGTCACCGTCCGGCCCGGGCCGGGCGCCCGCCCCGCGCTTCCCGGACGCGGGGGCCTGGGGCGGCACCCGTTCGGGCCGGGTGGGGTGTCCTTCCGGGCCGGCGGGCGCACCGAGCTGCTCGTGTTCCGTCATCGCGACTCCCTGACCCCACCCCCTCCGCCAACACCGTGCAGCCCTTCAACTACCCGGAGTGACGCTGCGGCGAACGCGCCACACCCGGCACACCCGTACGAACCGGAGCACGACCGGCCGTACACGCCCCAGCACCCCGCGCGTGCCGACCTCGGAGGCGGGGGCCGGCCGGGCCCCGGGGCCGCGGTGGCACCGACGGGGCGTGGCCGCGCGACAACGGCGGACAGGCGGCGACCGGGAGGCGGCCGGGTCAGAACCGCGGCGTCAGCAGGCTCTCCAGCTCGGCCTCGAAGAGCAGCCCGGGCCGGAAGCCCATGCCGGTGAAGTGTCCGGCGAGCTCCAGGGACAGCACGCCGTGCAGACGGGTCCAGAAGGCCAGGAAGCGGTGGAGCACCTCGGGCGGGGCCGGCTGCTCGCCCGCCCAGTCCCGGTGGCCCAGCAGGTGGGTGGTGAACGGCGCCTCCGGGGCGTCCGCTCCGGCCGGGGCGAGCGCCGCGCAGGCGTCGACCAGGGTCCGCATGACCTCGTCGGCGATGGCGGCGGTGTCCTCGGGCGCGCGGTAGCCGGGCACGGGGGTGCCGTAGATCAGGAAGTACCGCTGGGGGTCGGCCAGCGCCCAGTCGCGCAGGGCGTGGGCGAGCCCGGCCAGGTCGGCGCCCTGGGCGGCGACCGCGCCGAGGGTGTCGGCGAGGCTGCGGTACGCGTCCCGGACGAGTTCGGTGATCAGCTCGTCGCGGCCTGCGAAGTAGCGGTAGAGCGCGGGGCCGCTCATGCCCATCCGCTTGGCGATCGCGTTGACGGAGAGCGCCGAGGCGCCGGCCGTGGCGATCTGCTCCCAGGCGTGCGCCTTGACCTCTTCGCGCACCTGGGCCCGGTAGCGCTCGCGCGGGGTGTCCGCGCCCGTCCTCGCCATGGCTCTCGCCCGCTCCCCGCGTCGCCCGACTACATGTTCACGCTTCCGTTAGAAGGTATCACGGAACCTGTTGACGCCCCGGCCCTCGCGGAGTTACAACTTCTAACGAAGGCGTGAGCATCTAGCTCGCAAGGCGTCCGAGCCGTCCCGACGGCCGACCAGTGAATGGGGAGTTCCATGTCCGCCACGCGCAGCTCCACCCGCGGCACCGGCATCCGCACCGCCCTGCTGACCCTCCCGCTCGCCCTCGGGCTGCTCGGCGCCGCCGCCGCGCCGGCCGGGGCCGCCACCGCCCACCGCCCCGGTTCCTCGCTCACCTGCGGCGGGGCGGGCGTCGACCCCGACGCCCGCGTCCGCTACCGGACCGAGACCGTGGTCCACGCACCGCTGCGGACGGTCTGGCGGCTCCAGACCGACGTGGCGCGCTGGCCCGACTGGCAGGCGCCGGTGCGGAGCGCCGAGCGCCTCGACGGCGGCCCACTGCGGCCGGGGTCGGCGTTCCACTGGACCACCCCGCTGCCCCCGAACCCCGCCTCGGCCGACCCCGTCCTGGAGATCACCTCCACCGTCCAGCAGTTGCGGCCCGGCGCCTGCATCCGCTGGACCGGCCCGGCGGTCGCGACCGGGCTGCGGATCGACGGCGTCCACGTGTGGAACTTCACCGAGGTCCCCGGCGGCGTCCTGGTGCGCACCGAGGAGACCCACACCGGCCCCCAGGTCGACGCGAACGTCCCCGCCGCCACCGACATCCTCCGCCAGGGCCTCGAAGGCTGGCTGCACGACCTGAAGACCGCCGCCGAGGCCCGCACCCGGTAGGACCGGCCGACCCGACCGACTCGCCGGACTGTCCCGCCGGGCCGACTCGCGGACCCCGCGCATGGAAGCCCGCGCCCCGGGCAGACGCCGCCCGGGGCGGACCTTCGCCCCGTCGACGAGAGGAGGCACCCGCCGTGGGTACCGAGGAGAAGCTGCGCAACATGGCGGAGAAGGCCGGCGGCAAGGCCAAGGAAGCGGCCGGGAAGGCCACCGGCGACCGTTCGACCGAGCTCAAGGGCAAGGCCGAGCAGGCGAAGAGCGACCTGAAACAGGCCGTGGAGAAGGTCAAGGACGCGGGCAAGCACTGATCCGGCACCCGGCCGGTCGTCCCCGGACGGCCGCCGGGTGTCCGCGCTTCCACCGCGCCCGGCGCACCGGCGTCGCCGGCCGGCCCGGGCACGGACCCCCGGAGCCCCTCAGGGGGCGAGCAGCCCCTGCCGCTCCGCGTAGGCCGCGAGGCCGTCGGCGGTAGCGCCGGCCCACCCGAGGTAGCCGTCCGGCCGGACCAGGAACACCCCGGTGCCGTACGCCTCGTAGGCCGGGATGCGGACCACCGGGGCGGTGACGGCGGGCAGCGGGGTGTCCGTGCCGACGGTGAGCAGCGTCCAGTGCGGGCCGCGGAAGGCGTCGAACAGCCGGGTGCCGCCCCGGCGGCCGTCGGGGGCGCGGTCGCCGGCCCGCAGCGCGTCCGCCGCGAGGTCCTGGCGGGTCTCCACCGAGAGCGCGGACTCCCGGTAGCCGAGGTCGAGTTGCTGGGTCGCCCGGCCGCGGCGCTGCTCGCCGCGGTGGACCCTGGTGGACAGTTCCAGCATCGCGGCCGCGTTGCCGCGGCGCTCCTCCTGGTAGCTGTCGAGCAGTCCCTCCCCCGCTCGCCCGGTCAGCACCGCGGCCAGCTTCCAGCCCAGGTTGTAGGCGTCCTGGACGCTGGTGTTCAGGCCCTGCCCGCCGGCCGGCGAGTGGACGTGCGCGGCGTCGCCCGCCAGGAAGACCCGGCCCGCGCGGAAGCGGTCGGCGAGCGCGGCGCGCGGGCGGAACTCGGAGATCCAGCGCAGTTCGGTGACCTGCTCGGCGGCCAGGTGGGAGCGGGCCGCGACCACCGTGCGCAGCCCGTCGAGGGTGAGGTCGACGGCCGTCCCTTCCGGGAACTGGGCGACCAGCTGGAAGTCCTCGGTGCCGCCGAGCGGGCAGATCGCCAGCATCCCCTCCTCGGAGCCGAACACGTGCCAGTGCTCGCGGTCCAGCCCGTCGATCCGGACGTCCGCGACCAGCATCGGGTCCGGGTCGACGGTCTCGCCGGTCATCCCGATGCCTAGCAGTCGCCGCACCGTCGAGCGGCCGCCGTCCGCCGCGACGACGTACCGCGCCCGGACCGGGCCGCCGGTAGCGAACTCGGCGGTCACACCCTCCTCGTCCTGCGCGAGGCCGACCAGCTCCCGGCCGAACGCGACCTCGCCGCCCAGCTCGCGCAGCCGCCCGTACAGCACCTGCTGGGTGCGCCACTGGGGCAGCATCAGCGCCTCGGTGTACGGCTCGGCCTCGGAGGGCTCGGTCGGGTCGAACATCCGGCGCTCGCCCTGCGGTTCGCCGTCCCGCCAGAACAGGTTGGGCGGGTAGTGCCCGGCGACCGCGCGGACCCGGTCGAGCACGCCGAAGTCGTCGAGCACCTCCAGCGTGCGGGGCTGGAGGCCCTTGCCGCGCGAGCCGGGGAAGAGTTCGGCGCCGCGCTCGACCACCAGCGCGGCGACGCCGTGCCGGGCGAGGTCGAGCGCCAGGGCCAGTCCGGTGGGCCCGGCGCCGATGACCAGGACGTCCGTGTGCATGCCGTGAGAAGCCACGACAACCTCCTTAACGTTGTTAAGTAGCCGTTGCCGACAGCGTGCACTTAACGGCGTTAAACTGTCAACCGTGACCCCCCAGAGAACCCCCAAGCTCGACCGCGGCCAGGTCGTCGACACCGCGCTGGACCTGCTGAACGAGGCCGGCCTGGACGGCCTGACGCTGCGCGCCATCGCCGCCCGGCTCGACGTCAAGGCGCCCGCGCTGTACTGGCACTTCAAGGACAAGCAGGCGCTGCTGGACGAGATGGCGACCGAGATGATGCGCCGCATGACGGCCCAGGCGGCGGCGGACGCGGGCGCCGGGGCGGACGGGGCCGACGCGGCCAGCGGGGCAGACGGAGCCGGTCGCGCCCCGGCCCCGGGCGACTGGCGGGAGACCTACCTGCGGACCATGCGCACCCTGCGCGCCGAGCTGCTGCGCTACCGCGACGGCGCGAAGGTCTACAGCGGCTCCCGGTTCACCGACACCGGCTACGCGGCCGAACTGGACACCTGGCTGCGCCTGCTGGTCGAGTCCGGGTTCACCCCGGTGGCCGCCGCCCGCGCCTGGCAGACCGCCTACAGCTACACCATCGGCTACGTCATCGAGGAGCAGGCCATGGGCCCCAACCCCTTCGACGGCGAGGAGGGCTACGACCTGGACGCCCGCGCCGAGCGCCTGGCCGCCCACCCGCTGGCCGCCGAATCGGGCCGGGTGATGTTCCAGGACTTCGACGAGGGCTTCGAGCAGGGCCTGGCGGCGGTGCTCGCCGGGGTCGAGGCCACCCTGCTCGGCTGACGGCTCCGGCGCGGTCGTCCGCCGTCGGCCGTTCGCCGTTTCACCGGTTCGCCGTTCGCCGTTTCACCGTTCGCCGTCCCGGAAACGACCGCACCGCCGAGCCCGTACCAGGGCCCGGCGGTGTCCGTGCCGCGCGGGAGCGCGGGTCAGGCGGTCATGAACTCGCCCACCCGCAGCGCCCGCTTCACGATCCGGACGTCCCCGATGTACCCGTGGAAGACCTTGTCCAGCACCCCCGCGTACGCGTAGCCGCCCAGCATCCACGGCCGTCCCAGCGTGGTCAGCCCGACCGCGGGCGTCGACGGGTTGCGCGCCACCTCGCAGCCGTCGACATACATCCGGCTGAGCTTCCCGTCGTTGACCACCGCGACGTGCCACCAGTGGTCCAGCGGCAGCTGGTGGCCCCAACAGGTGGACGCCCCGGTCTGGTTGAGCGGGTAGACGCACCACTGGAGGGCCGGCGCCTCGGAGACGCTGAGCGTCGCGACCGGCTCGTCGGCGTCCGTCCCCGGCCCGCTCCTGCCCGCCTCTCCGCTCGTCCCCCAGCGGCTGACCAGGGCGGACCAGCGGCTCTGCGCGGAGTCCCAGTCGGCGGGCAGCTTGAAGAAGGCCTCGACGGTGAACCCGCGCTCGAAGGTCTCCCGGTTCACCGGCGCGGTGGGCACCGTCTGCAGGTAGCCGCCGCGGACCGGCGAGCGGGTGCCCCTGAACAGCAGGCTGCCGTGGCCCGGCTGGTCCGGGTGGTGCTCGGCGGACCAGCTGAGCGCGCCGTCGGGCGTGCCCGGGGCGCTCTGCCAGAGCAGGTCGTTGCCCTGCCCGCTCAGGTCCTTGACGACCTGCTGCGGGGTGACGGCCGCACCGTCCGCGCCGCCGTTGTCGAACCGCCAGTAGGCCACCGTGTCGCGGACCAGCAGCTCCCCCGCCCGGCGCGCCGGGCGCTGCGGGACGGGCGCGAAGCCGGCGAAGCGGCGCTCGAAGTCGATCGCGAGCGAGAAGCGGTCCACGTCCGAGGTCAGCTCGACGTGCTGGGCCGCCAGCGCGTTGCGCTCCTCGGCCGCGATCTGCTGGATCCACGGCGAGAAGGTCGACACGTCGACGGTGCCGCGGTCGAGGTCGAAGCGGTACGCCCGGATCATCGCCGCGCCGCCGTAGTAGCGGTCCTGGTAGTTGGTGATGTGGACGTGCACGTCGTGGCCGGCCCTGTTCCGCAGCACGGTGCGCCCGGGCGGCCAGTAGTGCCCGTTGACGGTCAGGAAGATCTGGTCGTTGCCGTCGATCAGCCGCTCCCAGAGCCGCTTCCCGTTGTCGGACAGCTCGGCGCGGCCGCCGTCGTCGGCGTGCGCCAGGTCGTGGGTGGTCAGGATCACCGGGAGCTTGGGGTTCGCCGCGATCACCCCGTTCGCCCAGGCGAAGCCCGCGTCGGAGAGCCGCCAGTCCAGCGAGAGCACCATCCAGTCGCGGCCCGCCGCCCGGAACACGTGGCAGGTGTTGTAGCCGTCCGGGCTGGAGCCGCGGTAGCCGGAGGTGCGGGCGGCCCTGGCCTTGCTGAAGGTCTCCAGGTACGGGGTGGTGCCGCGCTGGTCGTCGGTCGAGGAGCGGACGTCGTGGTTGCCGGCGAGCACGCCGTAGGCGGCGCCCGCGTCGTCCAGCAGGCCGAACACCTTGGTGACGGCGGCGTACTCGACGGCCAGGCCGTTCTCGGTGACGTCGCCGAGGTGGGCCAGGAAGACGATGTTGTCGTCCGTCCCGTCCTCCCGGTTGACCCCGCCGTCCAGCACGTAGCGGACCGAGGCCTCCAGCGGCGCCGGGTGGATCCGGTCCTGGTCGAACAGGTACTGGGTGTCCGGCATGACCACGACGGTGAACTGCCGGGCGTCCGGGTCGGGCTGCCACCGCCCCTTCCCCTTGCCCTTCTTGGGCGCCTTCACGGCCGCACCCGCAGCGCCCGCCGCCTCGGGCCCGGCCGCCTGCGCCGGCACCGCGCCGAGCAGACCGAGCCCGGCGGTGCCGACCCCCGCGCCCAGCAGAACGGCCCCGCGCAGGAACCGGCGCCGACTGTCCGCGGCCGGCCCCTCCCCGTCGAGGTCGGCCGTCCGCGGGCAGCCGCACTCGTGCTCGGTCGCCTGGTTGTCGCGCATGTTCGCTCCCGGAAGTGGTGTGGGCCCTGACGGTAGGGACCGGGACTGGTCGGAGATCATCGGGCGGGCCATGCCCCGGTGAACAGCGGCCGAATCCGCCGGGCTTCGGGGCCCGGGCGGCGGGCGGCGGTGGGCGACGGTGGGCATCGGCGGGCCGGTGCGGGCGGGAGCCCCGCGGGCGTGTGCCGGCGCCGGAACCGGGTAGGCGCGCCGACGGAACACAACCGGCCGAATCCGTTCGGGGGCCGTCATGGCCGTACGACCCAGCCCAGACCTGCCGCACGCGGGCGGGGCCCGCCGCCGGAGCGGCGAGCGCCACGACTTCCCGCACACCCCGCAGGGCCCCGGCCGGACGATGCCCCAGCTCCGGCCGCAGGAGACGGTGCGCCGGGGCACCGAGCCGGTGACCGCCCGATCGGACCTGGAGCTGCGGCGGGTGCTCTCCCGGGTCTTCCTCGTCCTGTTCCTCGGCGGGGCGGTGGCGTTCGCCGTGCTGGCCGCGCTGGCCGGCCCGGGCCCCGCGCCCAACCAGGGGACCTACGCATTCTTCGCCGCCCTGTGCGCCGGGTTCGCCGGCATCACCGCGCTCGACCTGCTGGTGATCCGGCGCCGCCTGGCCGCCGGCCAGGGCCGCGACCGGGCGGGCGGCCCGGGGAGCACAGACTCGGGGACCACGGCCTCGGGAATCAGGCCTCCGGGGCCCCCAGGACACCCGGGCCCCGACCGGCGGGACTGAGCGTGCGGCCCCCGACCGTCGCCCGCCCAACCGTCACCGGCCCCTCAACCATCCCACCGGGTCTGGCCCGGTGGCCGTTCGGCAGACCGCGGGTTTGCATGGAGTCACCGAGCCCCCAGCGATCCGGAGGTAGCGCCGTGTACGAGATGTGGGCCGAGCACGACCCGGCGGTCTCCCCACCCGCCGTGGTGTGGCACGTGGTGGCCAAGGACGACGCGAGCTCCTCGCTGTGCGGGCGGTTCCTGGAGCCCTCCCAGCGCGTCGTCCCGGTGGGCGACGGCGCCGGTGCGGCCGGGCCGGACCGGTACTGCGACCCCTGCCTGGTCACCGTGCGCGAGGCCTTGGCCGCCAGCGCTCGGTGACCTTGTCGTTGCGACCTCCGCCCTCCATCGCCTTCCTCTTCCTCTCGACACGCGTCGTGGCCGTGTGCGCTCGGCCGCCTGCCCACGACCACGCGCTCACGGCCCACGTGTTCACGACGACGTGCTCACGGTTCACGACGAGGTGCTCACGGTTAACGACGACGTGCTCACGGCAGCGGCACCGCCATCAGGCACGGGTGCCGACTACCTGTTGTGGGAGCCGCCAGGACGGTGGCCACCCCGCCGGTGATCTCCACCCGAAGGTCGCCGTCCGAGCTCTCCCAGACCAGGCCCCCGCCGGGCCCCACGGCCTGCGTCTCGTACACGACGACGACGGACGGTGGAGCGTGCCCGCCGATCGGGCCGGGGAGCGTCACCGCGTAGCGGCGGGTGAGGCTTTTCATCTCGGCCTCCTTCTCCCCCCTCCCTGCGCCATGGATTCTCCCCCCATCCGGCCGCTTGTACACGGAGGACCATTGCCCTTCCCGGGGCGACCGGCGCCGTTCCCGTGTCTGCCCGGGCCCGGTGCGCCCGCACAGCGACGCGGCCGGCATGCCGCTGTCCGGGTGACGGGACCCGGCGGCGCCGCAGGGCGAACCGTCGCGGTATGGGTCATCGTGACGTGAGAGGACGACACCCGGCCGAGCCCGAGGAGACCGCCCGTGGGAGTGAACGGCGCCGGACCGGACCGGCGGCCCGTGCCGCTGGGCAGCCGCCGTCCCCGGGTGTCGGCGCGCCGGACCCGGACGGGGGCTCCGGGCCCGGGCCCCGACCCGTATCCGTCCGGGGAGCACGTCCCCTCCGGACTGCGGACGACGGCCGGGTACACCTGGCGGCTGGTGCTGCTCGGGCTCGCCGCCTACCTGGTCGTCGACGTCCTCGCCCGGCTCGAACTGCCGGTCGTCGCACTGTTCGTAGCGCTGGTGATCACCTCCGTGCTGCGCCCGCCGGTCGACCTGCTGGCCCGCGGCATGCCGCGCTCGCTCGCCGTCCTGGTCGTCCTCCTCTGCGCCCTCGCGGTCGTCGGCGGGGTGCTGGCGCTGGTCGGCACCACCGTCGCCGACGAGTGGGGCCGGCTGGGCAACGAGCTGCGCGGCGGCCTCTCCCGGATCGACCACTGGCTCACCGGCGCCCCCTTCCACCTGCGGCCCGGCACCGTCACCGACCTGCGGGCCAAGATCGGCGCGTTCATCTCGGCCCACCGCTCCACCCTGCTCAGCACCGCGCTGAGCGGCGCCGGCCGGATCGTCGAGCTGGTCACCGGGCTGGCGCTCGCGGTGTTCTGCTCGGTGTTCTTCCTCCACTCCGGCGACCGGATGTGGTCCTGGGCGCAGCGGCAGCTGCCGGTCCGGAGCCGTTCGGCCTGGGACCGCGCCGGCCGCGCCGCCTGGCTCACCTTCGCGGGCTACACCCGGGGCGTGCTGATCGTGGCGGCCTCCAACGCGGTGCTGGTGGGCATCGCGCTGGCGATCCTGCGGGTGCCGCTGGTCCTGCCGCTGATGGTGCTGGAGTTCGCGGCGACCCTCATCCCGCTGATCGGTTCCCCGATCGCCCTGGCGGTCGCCGCCGTGGTCGCGCTCGCCGCCCGGGGGCCGGTGATCGCGCTGCTGGTGCTCGCGCTGATCGTGGTCATCGGCCAGATCGAGGGGCATCTGCTGCATCCGCTGGTGCTCAGCTGGTCCGTCCGCATCCACCCGGTGGTGATCGCCGTGTCGGTGGCCAGCGGCGCGGTGCTGGCGGGGGTCCTGGGCGCGGTGGTGGCGGTGCCGGTGGTGTCGGTCGGCTGGGCGGTGCTCGGCGAGCTGCGCACCCGCGGCACGCCCGGCCTCCCGGGGGTGCAGGCCGCTGCGGCGGGCGACCGGCCCGGCCGCGGAGCGGACCGGGGTCGGTGCCCGGAACCGGGCGGGGGCGGCCGGCCCGGCGGGTGAGGGCGCGGCGCCTGTTCGTCACAGGCCCGGCTCGTCGTCGGGCTCCCGGTCCGCCGTCGGCAGCCGACACCGGCAGCGCGCCGCGCTCCCCCGTGCCGGCGCCTACCAGCCCGGGCACGGTGCCTCTCCCGTCCCGTTCACCGGCGACACGGGTCGCCCTCCCCACCGCCCGGCTGGTCCGCCCGGCCCCCCGCAGTGGGGCCGTTGGGCCCTGGCCGCGCGGCCAGGGGCCCGGGATCCTGGTCGCCGGTATGCGCCGGCTGGGAGTGGAAGGGCCTGGGGATGGGCGAGTTGGTCACGGTGAGGGCGTTCGAGGGGCTGACCGGCGAGGTCCTGGCCGAGACGCGGGCCCGGGTGGCCGCCGCGGCGGCGGCTCCGGGGGTCGGGACGCTGGTGGAGGCCCTGCGGGTCCGGCTCGCGGCCGTGGCCGGGGGCGTGCTGGCGCAGGTGAACGCCGAGGTGGACGGTCGGCGGATCCGCGTCCAGGAGGCCGCGGCCGGGCTGGGCGACTCGATCGACCGGGTGAGCGACGCGCTGCGCGGCAGGATCAGGGCCGTCACCGGGGCCTGGGCGCCGCGCCCCTGGCCGGGCCACCGTGCGCCGGACTCCGGTGGGCCGGGCGGCGGTGGGCCGGACGGCAGTGGGCCGGGCGGCGGGGCCATCCGCGAGCTCCGGGTGGTCCGCCGCAAGGAGCCCTCGCTGGTGTGGTGCTCGCCGGCGGCCGCCGCCCGGACCATGGACGCGATGGACTACGACATCCACCTGTTCACCGATCCGGCGACCGAGACCGACGCCGTGGTCTACCGGGTCGGGCCGACCGGCTACCGCCTCGCCCGTACCGTCCCCGCCGGTCCGCCCGGCCGCCGGACCTCGCCGATCACCCTCAGCCCGCACGGCGCGCCCCGGCTGACGGAGGCGCAGGCCGTCGACCGGCTGGCGGGCGCGGAGCTGCCGTTCCTGTTCTTCGCCCACCCGGTCAGCGGCCGGGGCCGGGTGCTCTACCGCCGCTTCGACGGCCGGCTCGGCCTGATCGCCGGGCACGCCTGACGGCCACGGGGCCCTTTCCAGCGCCCCTGGCCCTTGGGCGGAAC
>NZ_JBHVEU010000062.1:0-27585 GCF_042802075.1 Kitasatospora sp. NPDC057518 | reverse complement strand
GACCGGCCCGCGGACCGGTTCCGGACCGGCGCGAATACCGTCGCACCCCCTCTCACCAGGGCCCGGATCGCGTAGCGTGGAGAGTTATGCGACTCGGTGTGCTCGACGTAGGTTCCAACACGGTCCACTTCCTCGTGGTGGACGCCCATCCGGGCGCTGCTCCGCTGCCCGCGTACTCGCACAAGGCCGAGCTGCGTCTGGCGGAGCTGCTGGACGAGGGCGGCGCGATAAGCGAGGCCGGGGTCGAGCGGCTGGTCGGCCACGTCGCGTCCTCGCTGCGGGTCGCCGAGGACAAGGGCGTCGTCGACATCCTCCCGTTCGCGACCTCCGCCGTGCGCGAGGCCGCCAACGGCGAGGAGGTGCTGCGCCGGGTGGCCGCCGAGACCGGCGTCGAGCTGCGCGTGCTCTCCGGGCAGGACGAGGCCCGGCTCACCTTCCTGGCCGTCCGCCGCTGGTTCGGCTGGTCCTCGGGCCGGCTGCTCAACCTGGACATCGGTGGCGGTTCGCTGGAGATCGCCTGCGGTCTGGACGAGCAGCCGGACGTCGCCTGCTCGCTGCCGCTGGGCGCCGGCCGGCTGACCGCCCGCTGGCTGCCGGGGGACGTCGCCGACCCGGAGGGGCTGCGCGAGCTGAGACGCCACATCCGGGCCGAGCTCGCCACCGTGGTCGGCGAGATCACCCGGCTCGGCCCGGCCCGGCACGCGGTCGCCACCTCCAAGACCTTCAAGCAGCTGGCCCGGATGACCGGCGCCGCCCCCGCCGACGCCGGTCCGTACACCGACCGCCGGCTCACCCGCAGCGGGCTGGCCGCCTGGCTGCCCCGGCTGTCGGCGATGACCGTCGCCGAGCGCGCCCGGATCCCCGGCGTCTCCGAGGGCCGGGCCAAGCAGCTGCTGGCCGGCGCGCTGGTCGCCGACGCCGCGATGGACCTGTTCGGGCTGGAGGAGCTGGACGTCTGCCCGTGGGCGCTGCGCGAGGGCATCATCCTGCGCCGCCTGGACACCATGGACAGCCCGGCCGACCGCCGCCGCCCGGCGCTCACCCCGTAAGCCGGGCGCGCACCCCGGGGCGCGCAACCGGGCGGTCGCCCGGACAGTCGTCCGGACCCGTCCCGACCGACCGCCGACCGACCGCCCCGGGGCAACGTGCCGATGGTCACTGCGCCGGTCGTCCCGCCCCGTTCGCCGCGTGCTCCGCTTACGCTGTCTCCCGTGGTGCAACCAGCGGGCGAGGACGGAACGCAGGAGGACCGCACTCCCGGGAGCGGGCAGTCGCGGCCGGACGGCCCGCGCCGCAGGCTCGGCAAGGCGGTCACGGGCGCCACCGCCGCCCAGGCCGCCAAACAGGCCTCGAAGGCGGTCAAGGCCGCCCAGCGCACCGCGAAGACCGCCGCGGCGAAGACCAGCGCGGCGAAGACGGCGCGAACGGCGAAGACGGCGAAGACGCCCACCGCGAAGCAGCCCGCCCCGAAGACGAAGCAGCCCGCCGCCAAGGCCGCCCCGAAGGAGACCCGCACCGCCCGGGCCGCCGGCGCCGCCAAGGCCGCTGTCCAGTCCGTCCGCTCGGTCAAGGCCGCCAAGCGGGACGCCGCCCGCCCGCCGCTGCTGCGCACCACCGACCGGCTGGTGCTGCCCCGGCACCCGGCCCTGCACATCCCGGACACCAAGGTGGCGCTGTCCACCGCCTCGGTGTACCCGGCGAGCACCGCCGTCGCCTTCGAGCTGGCCGCCAAGCTCGGCTACGACGGGGTCGAGGTGATGGTCTGGAACGACCCGGTCAGCCAGGACATCGACGCCCTGCGCCGGCTCTCCGACGCCCACCGGCTGCCCATCCTGGCCGTGCACGCGCCCTGCCTGCTGATCACCCAGCGGGTGTGGAGCACCGACCCGTGGACCAAGCTGGTCCGGGCCCGGGCGGCGGCCGAGAAGCTCGGCGCGAGCGCCGTGGTCGTCCACCCGCCGTTCCGCTGGCAGCGCCAGTACGCCCGGGAGTTCGTCGAGGGGATCCACCGGATGGCGGGCGAGACCGACGTCCGCTTCGCCGTCGAGAACATGTACCCGTGGCGCTACCGCGACCGCGAGATGCTCGCGTACGCCCCCGGCTGGGACGTCACCGACGAGGAGTACCGGCACTTCACCATCGACCTCTCGCACGCGGCCACCTCCCGGATCGACACCTTCGCCATGGTCGAGCGGATGGGCGACCGGCTCGCCCACGTCCACCTGGCCGACGGCAGCGGCTCCGGCAAGGACGAGCACCTGATCCCCGGCCGCGGCAAGCAGCCCTGCGCCGAGCTGCTGGAGCACCTCGCCCGGACCGGCTTCGACGGCCACGTGGTGCTGGAGGTCAACACCCGCCGCTCGGCCTCCCCCGCCGAACGCGAGGCCGACCTGGCCGAGGCCCTCGCTTTTACCCGCTTGCACCTGGCCACCCCCTCGCGCGTACGCTGAGCCGTCCGGTCCGTCCGGGCGTCAACTGCCGTACGAAGGGGGACGCATGACGGAGAGTCGGAACTACCGCGAGGCCGCCGCGAGCTTCGGCGGGGTCGCCGCCGAGTACGAGCAGGGCCGCCCCGGCTATCCCGACGAGCTGTTCGACGCGCTGGAGCGGCTCTGGGGCCGCGGCCTCGCCGGTGCCCGGGTCCTGGACGTCGGCGCCGGGACGGGCATCGCCACCCGGCTGCTGGCCGCGCGCGGTGCGGAGGTCGTCGCCGTCGAGCCCAGCCCCGGCATGGCCGCCCGGTTCCTGGCCTCCTCGCCGGGCCTGCCGCTGGTCCGGGGCACCGGCGACGACCTGCCCTTCCACGACGGGTCCGTCGACCTGGTCGCCTACGCCCAGGCCTTCCACTGGACGTACCCCGAGAAGTCCGTCCCCGAGGCGGTCCGGGTGCTGCGGCCCGGGGGCGCCGTCGCCGCCTGGTGGAACGTGTACGACGAGACCGTGCCGTGGATCCGGGCCAGGAGCGAGCGGATGGCCGCCGCCCTCCCCGGCCGCTTCCACGGCTACGGCGGGATCAGCGGCCACGTCGGGCACTTCGCCCCGGCCGGCCTCGTGGTCGAACGGACGGCACTGCGCTGGGAGCGGCGGGTCACCGTCGAGCACGTGCTCACCGACCTCACCTCCCGCTCCTACCTGGCCTCGCTCAGCCCCGAGGAGCGCGCGCCGGTGCTGGCCGCCGAACGGGAGGCCATGGTCGCCGCGTTCCCGGACGGCGTCGTGGTCGAGCCGTTCAGCCTGGACCTCACCGTGGCCGTCAAGCCCGGCTGACGCCCGGAGCCCGCACCGCCGTCCGCCGCCTGCCCGCACCGCCGTCCGCCCGCATCGCTGCCCGCCCGCGTCGCTGCCCGTCCGCCCGCGTCCCCGCCCGCCCGCGTCCTCGCCTGCCCGCATCGCGGACGGACCGTCCGCCGGCCGGACGGCGGGCGTAGGCTCGGTACCCACAGCGGCCCCCGAACCCTCCCAGCAGCGGGGTGCCCGCGAGAGCCCCGAAGGAGTGGAGCACAGTGCCCGAGCTGAGGTCCCGTACGGTCACCCACGGTCGCAACATGGCAGGCGCCCGGGCGCTTCTCCGGGCGGCCGGCGTAGCCCGCGAGGACTTCGGCAAGCCGATCATCGCGGTGGCCAACTCCTTCACCGAGTTCGTCCCCGGGCACACCCACCTCCAGCCGGTCGGCCGGATCGTCTCCGAGGCGATCAAGCAGGCGGGCGGCATCCCGCGCGAGTTCAACACCATCGCCGTGGACGACGGCATCGCGATGGGCCACGGCGGCATGCTCTACTCGCTGCCCTCGCGCGACCTGATCGCCGACTCGGTCGAGTACATGGTCAACGCGCACTGCGCCGACGCCCTGATCTGCATCTCCAACTGCGACAAGATCACCCCGGGCATGCTGATGGCGGCGCTGCGCCTGAACATCCCGACCGTCTTCGTCTCCGGCGGCCCGATGGAGGCCGGCAAGGCCACCCTGGTCGACGGCACCGTGCGCAAGCTCGACCTGGTCGACGCGATCTCCCAGGCGGTCAACGAGAACGTCTCCGACGAGGACATCGCGATCATCGAGGAGAACGCCTGTCCCACCTGCGGCTCGTGCTCCGGCATGTTCACCGCCAACTCGATGAACTGCCTGACCGAGGCGATCGGCCTCTCGCTGCCGGGCAACGGCTCGGTGCTCGCCACCCACACCGCCCGCCGGGCCCTGTACGAGCGGGCCGGGCAGAACGTCGTCGAGATCGCGAACCGCTACTACGGCGGTGACGACGCCTCGGTGCTGCCCCGGGCGATCGCCACCCGCGCCGCCTTCGAGAACGCCATGGCCCTGGACATCGCCATGGGCGGCTCGACCAACACCATCCTGCACCTGCTCGCCGCCGCCCAGGAGGCCGAGCTGGACTTCGACATGCGGGCCATCGACGCGATCTCCCGCAAGGTGCCCTGCCTGTCCAAGGTCGCGCCGAACGGCTCGTACTACATGGAGGACGTGCACCGGGCCGGCGGCATCCCGGCCATCCTCGGCGAGCTGTACCGGGCCGGGCTGCTCAACGAGGACGTCCACACCGTGCACGCCGACTCGCTCGCTGAGTGGCTCAAGACCTGGGACGTGCGTGGCGGTTCGCCGTCCGCCGAGGCCCTCGAGCTGTGGCACGCCGCCCCCGGCTGCGTCCGCTCCGCCGAGGCCTTCTCGCAGTCCGAGCGCTGGGAGTCGCTGGACACCGACTCGGCCAAGGGCTGCATCCGCAGCGCCGAGCACGCCTACTCGGTCGAGGGCGGCCTGGCCGTGCTGTACGGCAACCTCGCCGAGGACGGCTGCATCGTGAAGACCGCCGGCGTGGACGAGTCGATCTGGACCTTCAGCGGCCCGGCCGTCGTGGTCGAGTCCCAGGAGGACGCGGTCGAGGCGATCCTCGCCAAGCGGGTCAAGGAGGGCGACGTCGTCGTCATCCGCTACGAGGGCCCCAGGGGCGGCCCGGGCATGCAGGAGATGCTCTACCCGACCTCCTTCCTGAAGGGCCGGGGCCTGGGCAAGGCCTGCGCGCTGGTCACCGACGGCCGCTTCTCCGGCGGCACCTCGGGCCTGTCCATCGGCCACGCCTCCCCGGAGGCGGCCTCCGGCGGCACCATCGCGCTGGTCGAGGACGGCGACACCATCGCCATCGACATCCCCGGCCGCCGGATCTCCCTGGAGGTCCCGGACGAGGTGCTGGCCGAGCGCCGCCGCGTCCTGGAGGCCACGGGCGGCTACCGGCCGAAGAACCGCGAGCGCCAGGTCAGCCAGGCCCTGCGGGCCTACGCCGCGATGGCCACCTCCGCCGACAAGGGCGCCGTCCGCGACGTGTCCAAGCTCGGCTGAGCCCGAGGCGAACACCGGGCCCGCACGGAACCGGAACGCCGGGCCCGTACGGAAGCGGAACACCGGGCCCGCAGGGAACCGGAACACCGGGCCCGCACCGAACGAGGAGGAGCCGTCCCACCGGCCGGGACGGCTCCTCCGCCGTGTGCGGCGGTCGGGTGATAATCGACGGCGTGAGCGAGCAGCCCCCCCCCCCCGCCCCCACTCCCGCCGGCGCCCCCGAGCCGGAGCCGATCCGCTTCTTCGGCACGTCCTGGCTCAACCGGGACAACGGCTACTGGCCGCGCCGGGTCGGTGTCTCGGTCGGTGCCCTGGCCGCGACCGCCGCCGCCGTGCTGGTGCTGCGCTTCGGCATCGAGGGCATCGCGCTCTCCGAGGACGGCACCTTCCTCAACGGGCTGCTGACCGCCGCCATCGCGGTCTGCTCGATGATGGCCGTACGGCGCACCTGGAAGGTGCTCACCGAGGGCCGGGACCAGCTGACCGGCTGGATGGCCGAGGACAAGTCGCTCGGCGCGGTCTGGCTGATCGGCGGGGCCGGCAGCCTGGCCGCCTACTTCGTCCGCAGCCTGGTCGAGGCTCCCGGCGAGGCGGTCCGGCGGGCCGCCCACGAGCGGGCCGTCGCCCAGTACGAGAAGCGCCAGGCGGGCCGCGGCCGCCGGCCCGACACCAAGGCGCCGGGCCGGCCCAAGCGCAAGCGCTGACGTCGGTCAGGTCCGGCTGGCGGAGCCGCAGTTCCCGGTGCCCGGCGGCACCCGGTCCCGGTCGTACGGGTCCGCGGTCGGCCCGGTCGGTACCGGGCCGGGCCGGGTGGACCGGTCGAACTCCGGGTGCAGGAAGCCGTCGTAGCGGCCGCAGGTGCTGTTGCCGAAGCTCTCCACGGTCTCGTCGATCGCGAGCTTCCCCGGATCGACCTGGTACTTGGTCGGGTCGTAGAAGTGGAAGGTGTCCACCTGCCGGACGATGGTCCGGACCGTCTCCGCGAGGTCCGCGGAGCCGTTCGCCGAGGCCGCCTGGTCGGCCGTCTTCGGGCCGGGGCGCAGCGCGTACACGTAGCTGACGTCGGCCCGCATCAGGACGCCGTTCTCCCCGTCGGCCGTGACGTCGATCCGGCCCCGCACCTTGACCACGTCGGTGACCGGGACGGCCTCCCGCGGGTCGAAGCGGGTGAACCAGGCGGTGGGGTCACTGGTCGCCGAGGGGTGGTCCAGCGACGCGGCCGCGGCCTCCCGGGTGCGGCCGTCGAGCATCGCCAGCGCGGCGTCCGGGCGGCCGCCGGACACCACCTTCGGGTCCAGGTGGGCCGCCGCCAGGTAGGCCCGCACCGACTGCAGCCGGGCGGCCACCTCGTCGGCACCGAACGCGCCGGTGGCCCGGGGGGTCTTCGGCAGCTCGATCCCGTCCGTGCCGGCGGCCCAGTCCTCGGCGGGGGAGCCGGCCCACGGGTGGTCGGGGGTCGGCTGCCGTCCGTCGCGCTCCGCCGCCGGGCTCGCGGAGACCGGGTGGTCGGAGGCGTAGCCGAAGTGGGTGGAGTACCAGAGCTTCAGCCCGTCGATGTTCAGTGCCACGAGCAGTACGGCGACGGTCAGCAGGACGTAGAGCGGCGTGCGCCACTCCAGGCGGCGGCGCGGACGCGGGTCGCCCCACGCGTCGACCGCCCGCGCCGGGCGAACGGGCTTGCGGCGGAAGCGGCGCCCGCGCGCCGCGGGGCCGTCGTTGACCGAGCGGCGGCCGCCCGGATCGACCGGCGGGGTGTGCTTCCAGCGGGCGGACAGCATGCGGGTGCGCCCGCTCTGCTCCTTGACGGTGGCGCTGCGGACGAACTCCTCGTCCAGGACGAGGTCGGCGAACGGGTCCTTCCGGCCCGCCCCGGACGGGTCGGACCCGTTCGGCTCGTCGCCCCCGGCGGGGCGCGGTTCCGGTTCTTCGGCGATCGGCATCGCGCCAGTATGCCGACGGGGTCTGACGATCCGTCGATCGGGGGCACACCGTGTGGTGAACACCTGTGCGTCGTCCGCGGGACGGGTGCCGTTCGTCCGGAAGCGCGCCGGTGCGGGCGCCCGCTCAGTCCTTGCCGCGGGCCTGCTTGACCGAGCCGACCACCCCGGCGATCGCCAGCAGCAGGCCGGCCGGCAGCAGCGAGATGAAGAAGGCGCCGAACAGGCCCTCGTCGCCGAGGAACAGTTGGGCCAGCGTGTTCAGGACCAGCAGCCCGCCGGCGGCCGGGAGCGCCGACTGCCAGGGGTGGTCGTTCGCCCAGCGGCGCAGCCTCCGGTCGGTGGTGTCGCGCCGCAGCCGGCCGCCGACGGTGCCGACCAGGAAGAAGAAGAACAGGCCCCAGCCGGCCGGTGAGGCCAGCATGCTCAGCGACCAGTCCCCGGTGATCGCATCGATCCCCAGGGCCGTCGCCCCCACCACCGCACCGACCCCCGCGGCGGTCCGCCACGGGCCCACGGTCGCCGAGGCGACGGCGAGTTGCCGGTTCTCACGTCGGGACATTTCGTCGTGTGCCATGGCTCCACGGTGCGCCCGCGGGAGCCGGGAGGCCATAGGGGAAACCCCCGAGATTTCTCCCTAGGGGCCTGTCCTCCGCCAGGCGGCCGGGTGGGCGGCGACCACGGAGCGGACGGTTCCCGCGCGGGCCGCCGGGCGGTGCGAGGATGGCGGCAGTACCGAGGCAAGGAGCGGGAGCGGACCATGGGCAGCAGCGGAGCACACGGACAGAAGATCGCCTTCCTGGGCACCGGCAAGATCGGCGAGGCCCTGCTCTCCGGTCTGCTGCGGGCCGGCAAGGACCCGGCCGACGTCCTGGTGACCGCCCGCCGTCCCGAGCGGGCGGCCGAACTCGCCGACCGCTACGGCGTGGTGGCCGTCTCCAACGCCGAGGCCGCCAAGCTCGCCGACACCCTGATCCTCGCGGTCAAGCCGCAGGACATGGGCGCCCTGCTGGAGGAGCTGGCCCCGCACGTCGGCGCGGACCGGCTGGTGATCTCGGCCGCGGCCGGCGTTCCCACCGCCTGGTTCGAGGAGCGGCTCGCGGCGGGCACCCCGGTGGTCCGGGTGATGCCCAACACCCCGGTCCTGGTGGACGAGGGGATGAGCGTCATCTCGGCGGGCTCGCACGCGGGCGAGGAGCACCTGGCGCGGGCCGAGGAGATCTTCAGCTCGGTCGGCAAGGCGCTGCGGCTGCCCGAGTCCCAGCAGGACGCGGCCACCGCGCTGTCCGGCTCCGGACCGGCCTACTTCTACTTCCTGGTGGAGGCGATGACCGACGCCGGCATCCTGCTCGGGCTGCCCCGGCAGGTGGCGCACGACCTGATCGTGCAGTCCGCGATCGGCGCCTCGGTGATGCTGCGGGACTCCGGCGAGCACCCGGTGAAGCTGCGCGAGGCGGTCACCTCCCCGGCCGGCACGACCATCGCGGCGATCCGCGAGCTGGAGAACCACGGGGTGCGGGCCGCCCTGCTCGGCGCCCTGGAGGCGGCCCGGGACCGCTCCCGGGAGCTGGCCTCGGGCGGGAAATGACCGCTGCGCGACCCCTCCCGTAATCGCGGCGCACCCCCTACGCTCTCGCCAACATCGTCCTACCGGCCGGTAGCGCGGTTCGTGTGGAGTCCGCCTGGAGGTCCGCTTGAGTGCCGCCCCGCCCGTGGTCCCGCCCGTTCCGCCCGCCGCGTCGCCACCCCCGGTGGCGCCCGGTCTGCGCACCGGGCGGGCCGCGCTCGCCGCCGCCTTCCTGCTCCAGGGCGTCACCTTCGCCCTGCTGGTCACCTGCATCCCGGAGATCCAGCACCGGTACGGGCTGAGCGACGGGCTGCTGCCGGTCTTCCTGGCCGCGGTGCCGGTGCTGGCCGGGGCCGGGTCGATCGCCTCCGAGCAGTTGGTGAAGCGCACCGGCGCGCGGGCCGTGCTGCGGGTGGTCCAGCCCGCCGTCTGCCTGAGCCTGGCGGCCGCCGGACTGGGCGGGGCACTGTGGCAACTCGCCCTGGCGCTGGGCGCGTTCGGGCTGCTGGTGGGCGCGCTGGACGCCAGTATGAACATGCTCGGGGTGGGGCTCCAGCACCGCTACGGCCGCTCGATCATGATCGGTTTCCACGCCGCGTTCAGCCTCGGCGGCATCCTCGGCGCGGCCCTCGCGGGCCTCGGCTCGCACTACGACCTCGGGCTGCCGCTGCTGTTCGGCACGGCCGCCGCGGTGATCGCCCCGCTCGCCCTGCTGGCCGGCGCCTTCTTCGCCGGTCCGGCCGAACTCGGCGACGCCGTCCGGGAGGCGGCCGAGGCCGCCGCCCGGTCCGTCCCCTGGCGTCCGCTGCTGCCGCTCTGCCTGGCGATGGCCTTCGCGTACATCGCGGACTCCTCGGTCTCCAACTACAGCGTCAAGTACCTCACCGACGGGCTGGGCAGCCGGGAGGACCTCGCCAAGCTCTCCTACCTGGGCTACATGGTCGCGATGCTGCTCGGCCGGGCCCTGGGCGACCGCGCGGTGCAGCGCTTCGGCGCCGTCCCGGTGGTCCGCGTCGGTGCCGCGCTGGCCGCGCTCGGCTTCGGCCTCGCCGCGGTCGCGCCCGCCGCCTGGGCGGGCATCGCCGGCTTCACCGTGCTGGGCTTCGGCATCTGCGCGATCATCCCGCAGGTGTTCGCGGCCGGCGGCCGGCTCTTCCCGGCCGACTCGGACGCCGCGGTGGCCCGGCTCAACCTCTTCAACTACGTGGGCTTCCTGGTCGGTTCGCCGCTGGTCGGGGCGATCGCGGACGCGAGCTCGTACCGCTGGGCGCTGCTCGCCCCGATGCTGCTGGTGCTCGCCGTCCTGCCGCTGGCCGACCGCTTCGCGCCGGCGCCGGCGCAGGCGCAGGCGGTGGCCCCCGCCGCCGGGTGACGGTCCCGGCCCCCGCCGCCGGGTGACGGTCCCGGCCCCCGCCGCCGGGTGACGGCGGGGGCGGTCGGAGGGGCGGGGGTCAGCTGATCACGGTCTGCAGGCCGGGCATGCCGTCGAGGAAGGGGCCGCTCCTGGTCTTGACGACCGGGTAGCCGTACTCGGCGTAGACGTACGGGGCCCAGTTCAGTGTGTACGACCCGGTCCAGGGCGGCGTGGAGGTGATCTTGACGGTGGCCGTGACGGTGCGGGTGGCGCCCGGCGCGATCGGCACCGTGGGATGGAAGTTGACGGAGTTGCCGCCGAACACGCAGTCCACCTGGTCCCCGCCGCAGCCGGTGAAGGTGAACGCGCCGGTCAGCTGGTTGGAGGGGAAGCTCGGCCCGATCCACTCGTACGCGAAGGTGATGGGGGCGGATTCGGTGTTGGTGAGGGAGAGGGTCAGGGTCAGTTCATCGCCCGGTGCCGCCGTCTTCTTGTCGACGGAGGCCGAGACGCCGGTGATCACGCCGTCGTCGCGGGTGGTGGCGGAGGCCGGCTGGGCGGCGAAGATCAGGCCAAGTCCCAGTACCGTGGCGAGAATTACCCCGACGCGTTGCACGCTGAATGGCTTCATGGCGGATGAGAATAGGGAGTTGTGAAGGCCGCGTCTGCGGCTCCTTCACGCCATCTTCAACCGTTGCCGGAAAGCCCTTGCCCCCGCCGTCGGGTGACGGCGGGGGCGTTCGACGGGACGGGGGTCAGCTGATCACGGTCTGGAGCGAGGGCACCCCGAAGGTCCAGGTCTGGTCCTTGGCGGTGCCGGTGGTGCCCACCTGGCCGAACTCGTAGTAGACGTACGGCGCCCAGTTCAGCGTGTACGGGGCGGTGCCCCACGCCGGGGTGTCGGTGATCTTGACGGTGAGCGTGACGCTCTTCGTCGCGCCGGGTGCGATCGGCGCGTTGAAGTGGAAGTTGGCGCTGTTCCCGGTGAACGCGCAGTCGGAGGTGTCACCGGTGCAGCCGGTGATGGTGAACGCTCCGGCCTGCGTGTTGGCCGGCCAGGTCGGCTGGACGGCCTCGTAGGCGAAGTAGATGGGACTGTTCTCACTGTTGGTGAGCGACAGCGTCAGGGTCAGCTGGTCTCCCGCCTTCGCCGTCGACTTGTCGACCGCGAAGGTGGTGCCGCTGACCGCGGCGGAGGCCGGCTGGGCGGCAAAGAACACGCCAAAACCCAGTATTGCAGCGAGAATTACCCCAAGGCGTTGCACGCTGAATGGCTTCATGGCGGAGAGGATATGGAGTCGCAAAGCTTTTGTCTGCACCGCCTCAACACCCGCCTCCACAGTCGCCCCACAACTTCCGTAGTTTCATCGCGCACCTGCCGCCCGGCCGTCCCCACGAGCGCCGCCCCGGCGCGCCCTGACGGCGGCCCGGCCACCGCCACCCGCTACGGTGGAGGCCATGCCCGAAGCCGAGCGTGACACCCCCTGCGGCCTGCACCTCTTCTGGGACGAGGCCGTCACCGCCTACGACTTCGGCCCCGGCCACCCGATGGACCCGACCCGGCTGGCCCTCACCATGCGCCTGGTCGAGGCCCTCGGACTGGACACCGGCCCCGGGGTGACCGTCCGCTCCGCACCGCCCGCCGGCGACTCCACCCTCCGGCTGGTGCACACCCGGGAGTACGTCGAGGCGGTCCGGAACGCCGCCGCCCACCCCGACCGCTCCGACCCGCTGCACGGACTCGGCACCGACGACAACTGGTCCTTCCCGGCGATCCACTCGGCCTCCGCGCTGATCGCCGGCCAGTCGGTGGCCGCCGCCGAGGCGGTCTGGCGCGGCGAGACCCCGCACGCCGTCAACTTCGCCGGCGGACTGCACCACGCGATGCCCGGCAAGGCCTCCGGCTTCTGCGTCTACAACGACCCGGCGCTGGCCATCGCCCGGCTGCTCGAACTCGGCGCCGAGCGGGTCGCCTACGTCGACGTGGACGTCCACCACGGCGACGGCGTCCAGGCGGCCTTCTGGAACGACCCCCGGGTGCTCACCGTCTCGCTGCACGAGCACCCCGCCACGCTGTTCCCACAGAGCGGCTGGTCGATCGAGACCGGCGGCGAGGACGCCCCCGGCTCCGCCGCCAACCTGCCGCTGCCCGCGGGCACCGGCGACGCGGGCTGGCTGCGCGCCTTCCACGCCCTGGTGCCCGAACTGCTCGACGCCTTCCGGCCGCAGGTCCTGGTCACCCAGCACGGCGCCGACACCCACCTGGAGGACCCGCTCGCCCACCTCGCCGTCACCGTGGACGCCCAGCGGCTGATCGCCGAGGCGCTGCACGACCTCGCCCACCAGCACGCCGGCGGCCGCTGGGTGGCCACCGGCGGGGGCGGCTACGCGGTGGTGGACGTCGTCCCGCGCACCTGGACCCACCTGGTCGCCACCGCCGCCGCCCGGCCCGTCGACCCGGCCACCGAGACCCCCGAGTCCTGGCGCGCCGAGGTCTACCGCCGCACCCGCCGCCCGGCCCCGCTGCGGATGACCGACGGCGCCCGCCCGGCCTGGCGCGACTTCGACTCGGGTTACGATCCGGCCGACCGACTCGATCAGGCCATCCTCGCCACCCGCCGCGCGGTGTTCCCCCAGCACGGACTGCTGGCCTGAACCCGCCGTCCCGGAAGTGCCCAGCCCGGGAGGTGCGTACGCGGGGCGGTGCCATCCGCAGAGCGGCGACGTACTGCAACCGTCCTATCTCCCACCGTACGAGGACTGCACTTCCCCTCTTCCCACTGGTACCACCCATAACTACTCTGGGGATACACGTGTGCCGGTGGAGTCACCGGAGGGGAAGCCGGTGCCTTGCACACGGGTAAGGGTCGGGTGATGGTCATGAGTTCCGTCGAGCGCCCCCTTCAGGAAGTCGTCTTCCTGACCGTGGCGGAGGTCGCCGCGGTCATGCGGGTGTCCAAGATGACGGTGTACCGGCTGGTGCACAGCGGAGAGCTGCCGGCCATCCGGGTCGGACGGTCCTTCCGGGTGCCCCAGCAGGCGGTGCACGAGTACCTCAAGGAGTCCTACGTGCGGCTCGAGAGCGCGTAGCGGCGGCGCGCGGGTGCGGGTCCACGACCGTTGGACCCGCCCCCGTTCGCCGTGGATTTCCCGCGAGTTTCCCGGTCCCGGGGAACACGATTACGGCCTTCGCACCATCGACGGTAGGCTAGGCCCTCACGTCAGTCGTATGGACTCCGTCTCTCACGGGCGAGAGTCTCAGTGAGCGAGGGTTGTTCCGTGGGCTCTGTCATCAAGAAGCGTCGCAAGCGTATGGCCAAGAAGAAGCACCGCAAGCTTCTCAAGCGCACTCGCGTTCAGCGTCGTAACAAGAAGTAAGCGGCCCCGGCCGCGCCTAGCGCGCCCAGCGCTTCCACCGCCCGTCCAGGCCCGTCGTGGCCTGGGCGGGCGGTGTCGTTTCACGGCCCCGTGGGGCGGCGCGGTACGGTGCACGCAGGCCGCTCGGGCCGAGGGAACGGGGGTGCAGCACCGTGGGCGTGGTCGTGCTCGTCACCGGCGTGGCGCGCCGGCTCGGTGCCCGCTTCGCCGCCGAGGTCCGCCGCCGGCCGGGCGTCGACCTGGTGGTCGGCGTGGACGTGCAGCCGCCCCGGCTGCCGCCCGAGGAGCCGTCCGGCCCGGCCGCCCCGTACCGCTTCCACCAGCTCGACCTGCGCCGTCCGGCGCTCTCCCGGGTGCTCGCCGAGCACCGGGTGGACACCGTGGTGCACCTCAGCGTCAGCGCCACCGGCCTGGGCTCCACCAACCGCTCCGCGGTGAAGGAGTCCAACGTGATCGGCACCATGCAGCTGCTCGGCGCCTGCCAGAAGGCCCCCGGGGTGCGCCGGCTGGTGGTGAAGTCCACCACCGGCGTCTACGGCTCGGCGCCCCGCGACCCGGCGGTGTTCAGCGAGCGGATGCAGCCCAAGGACCCGCCCGGCGGCGGCTTCGCCAAGGACGCGGCGGAGGTCGAGGGCTACGTCCGCGGCTTCGCCCGGCGCCGCCCGGACGTCGCGGTGACGGTGCTGCGCTTCGCCAACATCGTCGGCCCGAACGCGGACACCCCGCTCAGCGAGTACTTCGCGCTGCCCGTGCTGCCGACCGTGCTCGGCTACGACCCGCGGCTGCAGTTCGTGCACGAGGACGACGCCGTCGCGGTGCTCTGCCGGGCCGCCGACGAGCCCGAGCCGGGCACCGTCAACACCGGGACCTTCAACGTGGCGGGGGAGGGCGTCCTGCTGCTCTCCCAGTGCGCCCGCCGGCTCGGCCGGCCCACCCTGCCGCTGCTGCTGCCCGCGGTCAGCTGGATGGCCGTGCTGGCCCGGCAGACCCGGCTGGTGGACGTCTCGCCCGAGCAGCTGCGGCTGCTCACCCACGGCCGGGTGGTGGACACCGCGCGGCTGCGCGACACCTTCGGCTACCGTCCGGCGTTCAGCACTCCGGAGGCCTTCGCCGACTTCGCCGCCGCCGGGCGGCCGGGCCTGCTGCCGCCCGAGCGGCTGGCCGCCGTCACCGACCGGCTGACCGCCCTGCTCGGCCCGGAAGCCGCCGGGCCCGCCGGGCCGGGCGCCGGTCCGGACGCCGTACCGAACCGCCCCCGCCGACCGAGGAGCTGAACCCGCGATGAGTGCCGCAGCCGAGAACGCGCCGGGCGAGGCCAAGGTCATCCCGATCGAGACGGCCCCCAGCTGGACGTCGCCCGAGGGGCCGAATCCGGCCGACCGGCTCGCCGAGGCCGTCGGCGGGGCGCTGGCCGGCCCGCTCGGCCCGGTCGCCACCCGGCTGTTCGGCAAGGGCTGGGAGGGCCGCGCCGCCGAGCGGCTGGCCTTCCTGCGCCGCCGGGTGACCGGCGACTACGAGGTGGACGAGTTCGGCTTCGACCGGGAGCTCACCGAGGAGGTGCTGCTCTCGCTGCTGCGCCCGCTGGCCGAGAAGTACTTCCGGATCGACGTCCAGGGCGCGGAGCACATCCCGGCCGAGGGCGGCGCGCTGATCGTCGCCAACCACTCCGGGACGATCCCGCTCGACGCCCTGATGACCCAGGTGGCCGTCCACGACCACCACCCCGCCCGGCGGCACCTGCGGATGCTCGCCGCGGACCTGGTCTTCGTGCTGCCCGGCGTCAACGAGCTGGCCCGCAAGGCCGGCCACACCCTGGCCTGCAACGAGGACGCCCAGGCCCTGCTGGAGCGCGGCGAGCTGGTCGGGGTCTGGCCGGAGGGCTTCAAGGGCATCGGCAAGCCGTTCTCCGAGCGCTACAAGCTCCAGCGGTTCGGCCGCGGCGGCTTCGTCTCCTCGGCGCTGCGGGCGCGGGTGCCGATCGTGCCCTGCTCGATCGTCGGGGCGGAGGAGACCTACCCGATGATCGGCAACGTGAAGACGCTGGCCCGGCTGCTGGGCCTGCCGTACGTGCCGATCACCCCGACCTTCCCGTGGCTGGGCCCGCTCGGGGCGCTGCCGCTGCCGACCAAGTGGACGATCCGCTTCGGCGAGCCGATCGCCACCGACACCTACCCGGCGGAGGCGGCGGACGACCCGATGCTGGTCTTCGATCTGGCCGACGAGGTGCGCGAGACCATCCAGCACACCCTCTACGAGCTGCTGGTGCAGCGGCGTTCGGTGTTCTTCTAGGAGAACCCGAGGGATCCCGGGGGTTCCCGGGGTTCCCTGGGGACGGCGAGGGCCCGGCGGATATCGCACTCCGCCGGGCCCCCACCGCCCTGCTGTCAGCCGCCCAGGATGCGCAGCCCGGGCAGCAGGTCCGGAAGCAGCGGGGGAACCTCGACGCCCTGCGGCTGGGCCGCGTTCGGGGCGCTGGGCGAGGCCTGCTGCGGTCCCTGCGCCGGGGCCGCGTCGGCGCTCGGCGAGGGCTTGGTGCCGGTGAGCCCGCTGGTGAGACCGCCGACCAGGCCGTTGACGGCGTCCGGGGCGCTGCTGGGCAGGGTGTCCGGCAGGACGCCGCCCTTGCCGCCGTTGCCGGAGGCACCGGCGCCGGGGTAGGCCGGGGCGTGCTCGGTGGCGCCGGGGCGGTTGCCGGCGGCGCCGGAGCCCGGGGCCTGGTCGGTGCCGGCCGAGGTGCCGGAGCCGGCCGCCGGGGAGCCGGCCGGGGAACCACCGGTCGAGTGGGACGAACCGTCGCCCGCTCCGTCGCCGGCCGCGCCACCGCTCTGAGCGGGGGGCAGGACCAGGCGCAGGGGCGCGACGTCCTCGCTTATGTCGTCGAAGAGCCGGTTCACCAGGTCGGCCTGCTGGGTGAGCTGGACGGGCAGCCGGCCCTGCAGCTCGCTCCACCGGCCGTCCTCGTCGTGGGCGAAGCCCGCCAGGGCCCGCATCGGGTCGAGCGAGCCGTTGCTGCGGTAGACCGAGCGCAGCAGCTCGCGGCCCTTGAGGGCGTCGGCGTGCATGTCGTCCAGGGCGCGGCGGACCTGTTCGACGGTGGCCGGGCTGAGCGCGCCGGCCTGGTCGGTGCGGCCGACCAGGGTCTTGGCCTCGCCGAGCCGGGTGGCCGCGTTGTCGAGCAGCATCTCGCCGCGTTCGGAGTCGGAGCCCGCGAAGTCGAGCCGGAGTCCTTCCAAGCCGCGTTTGAGGCCGTACAGGCTGTCCCCGGGGAGGGCGTTGGAGCTGGCCGCGGCGACGCCGGCCAGGCTGCCGACGGCGAGCCCGGCGACCAGCCCGCCGATCGCGAACCGGCGGCTCCAGCGGCCGCGCGGCGCCGTCCGGATCGCCCGGTGGCGGCGCTGGCGGGGCACCGGGGTGCCCGTCCCGCCGGCGAAGGCCTGCTCGAACGCGGCCATCAGCTGGGCGCGTTGGACCGTATGGACCTCCCGGTCCAGCACCGGCCCGGGCAGTGCCCCCAGTGCGTCGGCCAGTCCGACCAGCCCGGCCATCGCGGCCGAACCCGCGCCGGTGGCAGCGGTGTTGTCCGATTCGGCGTTGGCCGCAGCGCGTTGCTCCGCCTGGTGGGCCTCCAGCGCCTCGGCGAAGGCCTTCGCCCGCCGGTGCTCAAGCACGTTTGCCGTCACGGGCCACACCTCCCTTCGTCGTTGTCGACAGCCCGGCCCGCCGGACGGTTGCCCCGGCTGGCCAAAGCCACTCCATCGGGTGATAGGCCGCAATTCGACTTGACCGTACGCCTGGTGGGGGCTTGCACGTTGGCCAACGAGCGGTGCGGGCGGTCGGTTACGCACGGCAGATCATCGGACCTACCGTTCACCCTGACGTGTCGGCCGGGCGCGAACGATGACGGCCGGCCGGACCGTACGGTGCCGGACCGCACGGAGCCGGTGCCGTCCTCGGCGCTGTTCATCGCGCGTCGGGCGGGAGCAGCCGGGCCAGGGTGCGGACGGCGCGGTACTGGAGGGTCTTGATGGCGCCCTCGTTCTTGCCCATGATCCGGGCCGTCTCGGCCACCGACAGCCCCTGCAGGAAGCGCAGGGTGACGCACTCCTGCTGCTGCGGGTTGAGCCGGCGCACCGCGTCCAGCAGGGCGGCGTTGGAGAGCGACTCCAGCACCGACTCCTCGGGGCTGCGCTCGCACTCGTTGGAGTCGAGCATCTCGCCGGTGGTGACCTCCAGCCGGAAGCGGCTGGACTTGAAGTGGTCGGCGACCAGGTTGCGGGCGATGGTGACCAGCCAGGCGCCGAAGTCCCGGCCCTGCCAGGTGAAGGTGCCGATCCGGCGCAGGGCGCGCAGGAAGGTCTCGCTGGTGAGGTCCTCGGCGGTGGCCCGGCTGCCGACCCGGTAGTAGATGTAGCGGTAGACGGTGTCCGCGTAGTGGTCGTAGAGCCGGCCGAAGGCCTCGCTCTCGCCGGCCTGGGCCCGTTCGACCAGCTCCATGACCGGGTTGTGCTCGGTCTCGTAGCCGGGGCTGGGCGCGGTCCGGGCGCGGCCCCGGCCGGCGCTGCCGGTGCGGCCGCGCGAGCCGGTGCCGGTCGAGCCGGCGGCGGTGGTGCGCAGTGCCAGGCCGGGCGGCTGCGGCTGGGCGAACGGTCCGCCGGCGAGCGCGAGTTGGGGCGTGGCGGCGAACTGGCTGCGGAGCAGGGTGCGCAACAGGGTCAGGCCCGTGGAGATCTGCCGCTCGGCGGTCGGCCGGTCGCGGAGGCCGGTGCGGGGACGCAGGGGCGCGGACGACGGGCGGGAGGGTGCAGGCGCGTCGTTCCGGACGGGTGGGTACACGGGACTCCCAGAGGCAGAACTGTGGACGGATCACCTCCGCCTGCGCGGAGAGCACTCCCCGAAGCGTCCGTTCGAGCGGGACGCGTGGTGACGTGCATCCAGGAGAGAATAACGCTTTGTGCAATGACAGCTACACCGTGTGGTCGAAGTGGTCGTTTGGGATCCATTTGTTGCGCATGTTCGGCTGACATTGACCGGAGCTGTCATCGTTCATCCGGCTTAACGTGATCGAACGGGCGCTCAGGGTGACCAATTTGGCGGCCTGGGGGGCGGTTTCCCAGCCTTGGGGCTCGGCAACCCCTGACTTTCCCGGCCTGGCGAACGATCAGAACCGGTCACCGGGCGACAGGTTCGAGCAGGTGACGCGGACTGCCCTGTGGCGGCGGGGAGTTCGCCCGTAAGAGGGGCCAGGTCAGAGGCCTTGTTGACGACCGCTCACCCGCCGGGGCGAGCCCGACCGGGCGGCCTCCGAACGGCCCCGGAGAGCCCCGGAGCGCCTCGGAGAGTCTCCGGAAAGCTTCCGGAAAGCCTCCGGCGGCCCGGACGGCCGTCCGGCGCGAGGCTCGGGGCCGGGGTTCCGGGCCGGGGTTCCGGGCCGGGGTTCGGGCGGGTGGTTCAGGCCCGGTGGCGGCGCCGGTTCAGCGCCACCCCGGCCGCCGCCGCGCCGGCCAGCACCCCGAGCGCGGCCGCCGCCGGCAGCCCCACCCGGGCCGCCTTGCGCCCGGTCCGGAAGTCCCGCACCCGCCAGCCCTGGGCCCGGGCGTGGCGCCGCAGCGCGCCGTCCGGGTTCACCACGTACGGGTGGCCGACCAGCGAGAGCATCGGGATGTCGTTGGCCGAGTCGCTGTAGGCGGCGCAGCGGTCGAGGTCGAGGCGCTCGCGCCGGGCCAGGGCCCGGACGGCGGCGGCCTTGGCCGGGCCGTGCAGCAGGTCGCCGACCAGTCGGCCGGTGTAGCGGCCGTCCCTGGCCTCGGCGACGGTGCCCAGCGCGCCGGTCATGCCGAGCCGCCGGGCGATGATCCGGGCCACCTCCAGCGGGGCGGCGGTGACCAGCCAGGCCCGCTGGCCGGCGTCCAGGTGCATCTGGACCAGGGCGCGGGTGCCCGGCCAGATCTTGTCCGCCACGACCTCTTCGAAGATCTCCTCGCAGATCGCCTCCAGGTCGGCGGTGGGCTTGCCGGCCACGATGCCGAGGGCGGACTGCTTGGCGTCCGAGATGTGGTCCGGGTCCTCGGTGCCGTGCAGCCGGAACCAGGCCTGCTGCCAGGCGAAGCGGGCGATGTCGCGGCGGGTGAGGAAGCCGCGGCGGTAGAGGCCGACGCCGAGGTAGAAGATCGCGGCGCCGCGCAGGATGGTGTTGTCGCAGTCGAAGAAGGCGGCGGCGCGGGGGTCGTCCGGGTCCGGGGTGTGGTTCTCGGCGGGGGCCTTGGGGGTCCGTCCGGGCTTGGCCGCGGCCGGCGCGTCCGGCCCGGCGGCGTCCCCGGGGCCGGTGCTGCCCCCTGGTCCGGCGGTGTCCCGGGGCCCGGCGTCGGGTGCCGGCTCGGCCCGCAGCGCGGCCTCGGCCGCCTCGGCCGCGGCTTCGCCGGCCAGGGCGCTCCGCTCGCTGCTGGAACGCCTTGCCTGGGTGAGCCTTCTGAGCACGGCCATGTCATCGAGGATAGCCAGCCGGGCGCCCGGCGGCCGTGACGCAGCCGTGCCCGCGGGGTGAACAGCTCCACCGGGCGCAGGCCCCGGGGGCGGGTGGGCGCCATGGCGGAGAATGGGGTGGTGAGCCCACTGCTGCGACGTAAGAGCCCCGAGCCCGCGGGCCGGACCGTGACCCTGGTCGGCAAGCCCGGCTGCCACCTGTGCGACGAGGCCCGCGAGGTGATCCTCCGGGTGACGGGGGAGTTGGGCGCGTCCTTCGAGGAGCGGGACATCACCCGGGACGAGGAGCTGTACCGCCGTTACTGGGAGCAGATTCCGGTCACCCTGATCGACGGTCGCCAGCACGACTTCTGGCGGGTCGACGAGCGCCGGCTGCGCACCGCCCTCGGGGGCTGAGTGCGCGGCCGGGCGCGGCCGGGCGGCGGCTGAGCGGGGTCTGACCGCGCGTTCGTCCGCGCACCGGCCCCCCGCCGATCGGCGGGGGCGGTTCGCCGAATCGTTGCCAAAGACACTCCGTTCCGGCTTGGGGCGGGGCGGGTTGGTCGGCTTACGATCGAACGCGTTTGCGCCCGTGGGGGGCTGAGCACACGAGGAGTGCGCCATGCTTCCCGGTCCTGTCCCTGGGGCCCCCGGAGCCCCGGAGTTCCGGACGGCCCCCCGGGGCTTCGCCGTGGTGGACGTGGAGGCGACCGGCCGCAGCCCGTGGCGGCACCGGGTGGTCGAGGTCGCGGTGGTGCTGCTCGACGAGCGGCTCCGCGCCGAGGGGGAGTTCGCCACCCTGCTGGACCCGCTGGGCCCGGTCGGCCCGACCCATGTGCACCGGATACGCCAGTGCGACGTCGAGGGCGCCCCGCGCTTCCGCGAGATCGCCCCGTGGCTGCTGGAGCTGCTGGCCGGCCGGGTGCTGGTCGGTCACCACGTCAGCTGCGACCACGCGTTCCTGGATCGCGAGTTCGCCCGGATCGGGGTGCCGCTGCCGCCCGTCCCGCTGCTGTGCACGATGCGGCTGGCCCGCGCCCACCTGCCGGAGGCCCGGAGCCACGGCCTGGCGGCCTGCGTGGAGGCGGCGGACCTCGGCTGGTACCCGGCGCACACCGCGTTGGGCGACGCCCGGGTGACCGCCGAGCTGCTGCGGTACTGCCTGGACGCCCCGTCCTGTCCGCCGGACGACTGGACCGGCCCGCTGCGGGAGGCCGCCCGGCTGCCCTGGCCCCGGCTCGGCCGGGCCCGTTCCCGCCCGTCCGGCGCCGCCGTCCCGCTGCTGCGCCGGGAGGCGTCGTACGGCCCGTGGCTGCCCGATTCCCAGGCCCCGGAGGTCGTGCTGACCCAGGCCGGTGCTATGCGTTCGATGGCGTGATGCGCATCACTGTGCGGGGACAAAACGGACACCATCTTTGTGCACACGTTCACAAACACATAGCCTGGCTGCCTAAGCCCAGCTTCACCCACAGGAGCACCGTGGCAATCGGCCGATCACCACAGAGCAGTTCGCAGACGCCCGACCAGGGCGCCGCGCGCCGACCCTCGCGTGCCCGGGGCATCCCGGAGGCGACGGTCGCCCGCCTGCCCCTCTATCTGCGGGCCCTCACCGCGCTCTCCGAGCGCTCGGTGCCGACCGTCTCCTCCGAGGAGCTGGCCGCCGCCGCCGGCGTGAACTCGGCCAAGCTGCGCAAGGACTTCTCCTACCTCGGCTCCTACGGCACCCGCGGCGTCGGCTACGACGTCGAGTACCTCGTCTACCAGATCTCCCGCGAGCTCGGCCTGACCCAGGACTGGCCGGTCGTCATCGTCGGCATCGGGAACCTCGGCCACGCGCTCGCCAACTACGGCGGGTTCGCCTCCCGAGGCTTCCGGGTGGCCGCCCTGTTGGACGCCGATCCCCACGTGGTCGGTTCCACCGCGGCCGGGCTGCCGGTGCGGCACATGGACGAGCTGGAGTCGATCGTCGAGAGCCAGCACGTCTCCATCGGCGTGATCACCACCCCGCCCGGCGCCGCCCAGCAGGTGTGCGACCGGCTGGTGGAGGCCGGCGTCACCAGCATCCTGAACTTCGCCCCGACCGTGCTGTCCGTCCCGGACGGCGTGGACGTGCGCAAGGTGGACCTCTCCATCGAGCTCCAGATCCTGGCCTTCCACGAGCAGCGCAAGGCCGGCGAGGAGCCGGACGACCGCGCCGAGTCGGTGCTGGACCGCGCCCCCGGTCCGGTCCGGGCGGCCGCCGCCAAGCTGCGCCGCGCGGCCGGCGGCAGCGGCAAGGGCCGGGGCGCCGTCGAGCCGGCGGCCAAGGACCAGGCCGAGCAGGCCAAGGGAAAGTCCGCCAAGGGCGGCGACGGGGATCTCTCCGCGGTGATGCCCGCATGAACACCGAGAGCTGTGGGGGGCGGGCATGAGCCTTCTCGTCGTAGGGCTGAGCCATCGCACGGCCCCGGTCGGGGTACTGGAGCGCGCCGCGCTGACCGGTGACGTGCCGACCCGGCTGCTGCACGACGCGGCCGCCACCGCGACGGTCGGCGAGGCCGCGCTGCTGAACACCTGCAACCGGATCGAGCTGTACGCGGACGTGGACAAGTTCCACGCCGGCGTCGCCGAGCTGTCGCTGCTGCTGGCCCACCACAGCGGGGTGGACCTGGAGGAGCTGACCTCCCACCTGTACGTCCACTATGAGGACCGCGCCGTCCACCACCTCTTCTCGGTGGCCTGCGGCCTGGACTCGATGGTCGTCGGCGAGGGCCAGATCCTCGGCCAGCTGCGCGACGCGCTGGCCAAGGCCCAGGAGGAGCACACCGCCGGGCGCGGCCTGAACGAGCTGTTCCAGCAGGCGCTGCGGGTCGGCAAGCGGGCGCACAGCGAGACCGGCATCGACAAGGCCGGCCAGTCGCTGGTCACCTTCGGCCTGGAGCAGGTCGCGGCGGGCGCGGGCGAGATCGCCGGCAAGCGCGCGCTGGTGGTCGGGGCCGGCTCGATGAGCTCGCTGGCCGCCGCCACCCTGGTCCGCTCCGGCGTGACCGACCTGCTGATCGCCAACCGGACCCCGGCCCGGGCCGAGCGGCTGGTCGAGATCCTCGGCCCGGACGTGGCCCGGGTGCTGGACCTCGCCAAGGTGCCGGAGGCGCTCGCCGACGTGGACCTGGTGATCTCCTGCACCGGCGCGGCCGGTGTGGTGGTCCGGGCCGAGGACGTGGCCGCCGCCGTCGCCTCCCGCAGGTCCCCCGAGCCGCTCGCCCTGCTGGACCTGGCCATGCCGCGCGACGTCGACCACGCCGTGCACGAGCTGCCCGGCGCCCTGCTGGTCGACCTGGAGAGCCTCTCCCACGCGCACGCCGCCAGCCCCGGCGCCGGCGACGTCGACCAGGTGACCCGGATCGTCTCCGACGAGGTGACGGCCTTCGGCGCCGCCCAGCGGGCCGCCCGGATCGCGCCGACCGTGGTCGCGCTGCGCTCGATGGCCTCCGACGTGGTCGCCGCCGAGCTCGGCCGGCTGGACTCCCGGCTGCCCGACCTGGACGAGCGCTCGCGCGCCGAGATCACCCAGACCGTCCGCCGCGTCGTCGACAAGCTGCTGCACGCCCCGACCGTCCGGGTGAAGCAGCTGGCCGCCGAGCCCGGCGGCGCCTCCTACGCGGAGGCGCTGCGGGAACTGTTCGACCTCGACCCGGCGGCCGTGCACGCCGTGTCGGGCACGCCCGTCGGCGGCGCGCCCCAGCCCTCGGCCGGGGGCACCAGATGAACCGTCAGCCATCCCACGAGTACCACCGGGACGATCACCTCATGAATGGTCAACCGATCACGGAGCAGCCCTCGGCCACCGCGGCCCTGCGGCTCGGCACCCGGCGCAGCGCCCTCGCCATGGCGCAGTCGGGCATGGTGGCCCGCGAGGTGACCAGGGTCACCGGGCGCCCCGTCGAGCTGGTCGAGATCACCACGTACGGCGACACCTCCCGGGAGTCGCTGGCCCAGATCGGCGGCACCGGCGTGTTCGTCTCCGCGCTGCGCGACGCGCTGCTGGAGGGCCGGATCGACTTCGCCGTGCACTCGCTCAAGGACCTGCCCACCGCCGCCCCCGAGGGCCTGGCGCTGGCCGCCGTCCCCGAGCGCGAGGACGTCCGCGACGCCCTGGTCGCCGCCGAGGGCCTGGCCCTGGAGGAGCTGGTCGAGAAGCTCGCCGGCGCCGGCCGCCCGGCCCGGATCGGCACCGGTTCGCCGCGCCGGATGGCGCAGCTGAACGCCTGGGCCAGGGCCCGCGGCGCCCAGCTGGAGACCGTCGCGATCCGCGGCAACGTGGACACCCGGATCGGCTTCGTGACCAGCGGCGAGCTGGACGCGGTGGTGCTGGCGACGGCCGGCCTGAACCGGCTCGGCCGCAGCGCCGAGATATCCCAGCACCTCGACACCGAGGTGATGATCCCGGCCCCCGGCCAGGGTGCGCTCGCGATCGAGTGCACCACCGCCGACGAGGAGCTGACCGCCGCGCTCGCCGCGCTGGACCACGCCCCCACCCGGGTCGCCGTGGCCGCCGAGCGCGCCCTGCTGGCCACCCTGGAGGCCGGCTGCTCGGCACCGGTGGCCGCACTGGCCACCTGGGGCCGGGAGAACGAGCTGCGGCTGGACGGCGTGGTCGGCGACCCCGACGGAACCGCCCTGCTGAAGATGTCCGCCAACGGTCCGATCGTCCTCGACGAGACCGCCGAGCAGCGGGCGGCGGCCCTCGGCCGCACGCTGGCTGACCGGCTGCTCGCCGCGGGCGCGGCCGCCCTGATGGGGGAGCGAGCCCGATGAGCCCCACCACCGCCGCCACCGACGCCCTGTTCCCGGCGGGACAGCCCGCCACCGGACGGTGCACCTTCCTGGGCGCGGGCCCCGGGGACCCGGGGCTGCTGACCCTGCGCGCGGTCGAGGTGCTGTCCACCGCCGACGTGCTGGTCGCCGACCCGCTGACCGCCGCCGCCGTGCGCAGCCACTGTCCGGCCGGCGTGCAGGTGCACGCCCCCGCCGCCGAGGGCGCCGACTTCGACCTGGCCAAGGTGGTCGCCGAGGCCGTCCGCTCCGGCAAGCACGTGGTGCGCACCGTCGACGGCGACCCCGGCCTGGACGGCTGCGCCGCCGAGGAGATGCTCAGCTGCGCGGGCGACGGGATCCCGTTCGAGGTGATCCCGGGTGTCGCCCAGTCGGTCGGCGTCCCGGCGTACGCGGGTGTCCCGCTGCGCGCCGGTTCCGGCACCGACGTGCGCTTCGTGGACGGCGCCGCGCTGCTGGCCGGCAGCCCGGTCGACCTGGGCGCGCCGGAGACCACCCTGGTGGTCCGCACCACCCTGGGCCAGCTGCCCGCCACCGCCGCCGCGCTGGTCGCGGGCGGCCGCAAGCCGGAGTCGGCGCTGAGCGCCACGCTCTCCGGCACCACCACCCGCCAGCGGACCTTCACCTCCTCGCTGTCCGGGATCGCGGCGGACCTGAAGGCCGCCCGGGTGCTGCCCTCGCCGGTCTCCGCCCCGGTCGACCCGGCCACCTCGGTGATAGCCGTGGTGGGCGAGCAGGTCGCCCACCGGGCCTCGCACTCGTGGTTCGAGACCAAGCCGCTGTTCGGCTGGAACGTCCTCGTGCCGCGCACCAAGGAGCAGGCCACCGGCCTGTCCGAGCAGCTGCGCTCGTACGGCGCGGTGCCGCAGGAGGTGCCGACCATCGCGGTCGAGCCGCCGCGCACCCCGCAGCAGATGGAGCGGGCCATCAAGGGCCTGGTCACCGGCCGCTACGAGTGGATCGCCTTCACCTCGGTGAACGCGGTGCGCGCCGTCCGGGAGAAGTTCGAGGAGTACGGCCTGGACGCCCGCGCGTTCGCCGGGATCAAGGTCGCGGCGGTCGGCGAGACCACCGCGCAGGCCCTGGTGGACTTCGGCGTGAAGCCGGACCTGGTGCCCTCCGGCGAGCAGTCCGCGGCCGGGCTGCTGGAGGACTGGCCGCCGTACGACCCGGTCTTCGACCCGATCGACCGGGTGCTGCTGCCGCGCGCCGACATCGCCACCGAGACCCTGGTGGCCGGCCTGGTCGAGCTGGGCTGGGAGGTCGACGACGTGACGGCGTACCGGACGGTGCGCGCCTCGCCGCCGCCGGCCGAGACCCGCGAGGCGATCAAGGGCGGCGGCTTCGACGCGGTGCTGTTCACCTCGTCCTCGACCGTCCGGAACCTGGTCGGCATCGCGGGCAAGCCGCACAACGTCACGGTCATCGCCTGCATCGGCCCGGCGACCGCCAAGACCGCCGAGGAGCACGGCCTGCGGGTCGACGTGATGGCCCCGGCGCCGTCGGCGGCCGCGCTGGCCCAGGCGCTGGCGGACTTCGGTGCCAAGCGCCGGGACACCGCGACGGCCGCCGGTGAGCCGGTCTACCGGCCCAGCGAGCGCCGCCCCGGCTCGCGTCGCAAGGCCCGCTGAGAATTCTTAACTATGCTGCCGGGGGCGGCCGTTCGTCGCCCCCGGCACTGCACAACCGTTCGGAGAGAGAAGCCGTGTCCGCTGAATTCCCGTACGTTCGCCCCCGCCGGCTGCGCCAGAGCCCGGCGATGCGCCGGCTGGTGGCCGAGACCCGGCTGCACCCGGCGGAGCTGATCCTGCCGCTGTTCGTCCGCGAGGGCGTCAGCGAGCCCGTCCCGGTGACGTCGATGCCGGGCGTGGTCCAGCACACCCGGGACACCCTGCGCAAGGCCGCGGTGGAGGCGGCCGAGGCGGGCCTGGGCGGCCTCATGCTGTTCGGCGTCCCGGAGGTGCAGGACGCCGTCGGCAGCGAGGGCACCAACCCGGACGGCATCCTCCAGCAGGCGATCCGGGACGTGGTCTCCGAGGTCGGCGACTCCCTGGTGGTCATGTCGGACCTCTGCCTGGACGAGTACACCGACCACGGCCACTGCGGCGTGCTGGCCGCCGACGGCAGCGTCGACAACGACGCCACCCTGGAGCGCTACGCCGAGATGGCCCGGGTGCAGGCCGACGCCGGCGTCCACCTGGTCGGCCCGTCCGGCATGATGGACGGCCAGATCGCCGTGGTCCGGCGGGCGCTGGACGAGGCCGGGCACCAGGACGTGGGCATCCTCGCCTACACCGCCAAGTACGCCTCGGCCTTCTACGGCCCGTTCCGCGAGGCCGTCGGCTCCTCGCTCAAGGGCGACCGCAAGTCCTACCAGCAGGACCCGGCCAACGCCCGCGAGGCGCTGCGCGAGCTGGAGCAGGACCTCGCCGAGGGCGCCGACATGGTGATGGTCAAGCCGGCCATGGCCTACCTGGACATCCTGCGCCAGGTCGCCGACGCCTCCCCGGTGCCGGTCTCCGCGTACCAGGTGTCCGGCGAGTACGCGATGGTCGAGGCGGCCGCCGCGAACGGCTGGATCGACCGGGAGCGGATGATCATGGAGACGCTCACCTCGATCCGCCGCGCGGGCGCCGAGCAGATCCTCACCTACTGGGCGCTCGAAGCCGCCGCGCTGCTCAAGTAGCGGACCCCGTACGGCGGAAGGCCGGGCCGCTCCCGTGGCGG
>NZ_JBHVEU010000061.1:0-27907 GCF_042802075.1 Kitasatospora sp. NPDC057518 | reverse complement strand
GGCAGAGCCTGTACGGGTCGGCGAACGGCTTCCTGGACGGCCTGGCCGGGTGGCGCCGTGAGCGGGGCCTGCCGGCGGTGTCGCTGGCCTGGGGCCTGTGGGCGCAGGCCAGCGGCCTGACCGGGCACCTGGACGAGGCCGACCGGGCCCGGCTGGCCCGGGGCGGCCTGGCGGCCATGGCGACGGAGGAGGCGCTGGCGCTGTTCGACGCCGCGCTGCGGTCCCCGGAGGCGCTGCTGGTCCCGACCCGGCTGGACCGCGACGCGCTGCGCGGGCAGGCGGCGGGCGGCGAACTGAACCCGCTGCTGCGCGGCCTGGTCCGCACCCCCCGCCGCACCGCCGCCACCGCCGGGGCACCGGCCGGCGACGGCCGTGAGGTCCTGTTCCGCAGGCTCTCCGCGGTGGGCGAGACCGAACAGCTCCGGCTGCTCCTGGACCTGGTCCGGGCCAGCGCGGCCAAGGTGCTCGGCCAGAGCATCGACGAGACGGTGAAGCCCGCTCAGGCGTTCAAGGACGTCGGCTTCGACTCGCTGACCTCGCTGCGGATCCGCACCAGCCTCACCGAGGCCACCGGTGTCCGGCTCCCGGCGACCCTGGTCTTCGACCACCCGACCCCGGCCGCCGTCGCCGAGCACCTGCGGGACCGGCTGGGCCTGGCGGGCTCGGTGGCCGTGCCGCCCGTCCTGCTCGAACTCGACCGGCTGGAGCAGGCGTTGGCGGCCACGGCCGGGACGGCCGGCGCGTCCGGGGCGCCCGACGGACTGCGCGCCCAGGTGGCCGCCCGGCTGGAGGCCCTCACCGCCCGCTGGGCGGAGTCGGGCGAGGAGCCCGAGGCCGAGGGCGTCGACCTGGGCGCCGCCTCGGACGACGAGCTCTTCGACCTGATCGACAACGAACTCGGCCTTTCCTGATGACGGATACGAGGAAGAACCCCATGTCGAACGACGACAAGCTGCGCGACTACCTCAAGCGCGTCACGGCCGACCTCCAGCAGACCAGGCGCCGCCTGCGCGACGTCGAGGCCCGGCGCACCGAGCCGATCGCCATCGTCGGGATGGCCTGCCGGCTGCCCGGCGGCGTCGCCTCCCCGGCCGACCTGTGGCGCCTGGTCCACGACGGCACCGACGCCATGGCCCCGTTCCCCCGCGACCGGGGGTGGGACGTGGACGGCCTGTACGACCCCGACCCGGACGCCGCCGGGAAGACCTACGCCGAGCAGGGCGGCTTCCTCGCCGACCCGGGCGGCTTCGACGCCGCGCTCTTCGGGATCTCCCCGCGCGAGGCGCTGGCGACGGACCCGCAGCAGCGGCTGCTGCTGGAGGCCTCCTGGGAGGCCCTGGAGCGGGCCGGCATCGACCCGGCCTCGCTCAAGGGGCAGCCGGTCGGTGTCTACGCGGGCCTGATGTACCACGACTACGCGCACCACGTGCTCAACCTCCCGGAGGGCCTGGAGGGGTACTTCGGGATCGGCAACTCGGGCTCCGTCGCCTCCGGCCGGGTCTCCTACACCCTGGGTCTCGAAGGCCCGTCGGTGACGGTGGACACCGCCTGCTCCTCCTCCCTGGTCGCCGTCCACCTGGCCGCGCAGGCGCTGCGCGACGGCGAGTGCACGCTGGCCCTGGCCGGCGGGGTCGCGGTGATGGCCACGCCGGAGGTGTTCGTCGACTTCGCCACCCAGCGCGGCCTGGCGCGCGACAGCCGCTGCAAGGCGTACGCGGACGGCGCCGACGGGACCGGGCTCGCCGAGGGTGTCGCCGTCCTCCTGCTGGAGCGGCTGTCGGACGCCCGGCGGTTGGGGCACGAGGTGCTGGCCGTGGTCCGGGGTTCGGCCGTCAACCAGGACGGTGCGTCCAACGGCCTCACCGCCCCGAACGGCCCCTCGCAGGAGCGGGTGATCCGGGCGGCCCTCGCCAACGCCCGGCTGACGGCGGCGGACGTCGACGCCGTCGAGGGCCACGGGACGGGGACCTCGCTGGGCGACCCGATCGAGGCGCAGGCGGTGCTGGCCACCTACGGCCAGGGCCGTCCGGCCGAACAGCCGCTCTGGCTCGGGTCGTTGAAGTCCAACATCGGCCACACCCAGGCGGCGGCCGGTGCGGCCGGTGTCATCAAGATGGTGGAGGCGCTGCGGCACGGCGTGCTGCCGAAGAGCCTGCACATCGACACACCCACCTCGAAGGTCGACTGGGACTCGGGCGCGGTCGCGCTCCTCACCGAACGCCGCGACTGGCCGGAGGTCGACCGGCCGCGCCGGGCCGCCGTCTCCTCCTTCGGCGTCAGCGGCACCAACGCCCACGTGATCCTGGAGCAGGCCCCGGCCGGGGACGCCCCGCAGCCGGACGCCGAACCGACCGGCGCCGCAATGCCGTTGGTGCTGTCGGCCGCCTCCGAGGACGCCCTGCGGGCCCAGGCCGGCGCCTGGGGCCGGCTCCTGGCCGAGCAGCCGGACACCGGCCTGGCCCGTACCGCCCGCACCCTCGTCACCGCGCGGGCCGCGCTGGAGCAGCGCGCCGTGGTGGTGGCCGCCGACCGCGCGGACACGGTGGCGGCGCTGGACGCGGTGGCACGGGGGGAGGAGGCGGCGGGTGTCGTCTCGGGCCGGGCGGAGGTGAGTGGTCGGTCGGTGTTCGTCTTCCCGGGTCAGGGTTCCCAGTGGGTGGGGATGGGGCGTCGGCTGCTCGCGGAGTCGGCGGTGTTCGCGGAGGCGCTCGGTGAGGTCGACAAGGCTCTGAGGGCTTATGTCGACTGGTCGTTGCTCGATGTGGTGAACCAGGTGCCGGGTGCCGCTTCGTTGGAGCGGGTGGATGTGGTGCAGCCGGTGTCGTTCGCGGTGAACGTCGCGCTGGCCCGTCTCTGGGCGTCGCTGGGTGTGGTGCCGGACGCGGTGGTCGGCCACTCGCAGGGCGAGATCGCGGCGGCGCACGTCGCTGGCATCCTCTCGCTGGACGACGCGGCGGCGGTGGTGGCGTTGCGGTCGCAGGCCATCGCGCGGGGTCTGGCCGGACGTGGCGGGATGGTGTCGGTCGGGCTGCCGCTCGCCGAGGTGACCGGCACGCTGCCGGACGGCGTCGAGGTCGCGGCCGTGAACGGCCCGTCCTCGGTTGTGGTGGCCGGCGACCCGGCGGGTCTGGACACGCTCGTCGTCTTGTACGAGGAGCAGGGCGTGCGGGTGCGCCGGATTCCGGTGGACTACGCCTCGCACACCTCGCACGTGGAGTCCATCGAGGCCGAACTCGCCGAGCTGCTCAGCGCGGTGAAGCCTCAGCCGGCCGTCGTCCCGTTCCTCTCCACCGTCGAGGGCCGCTGGCTGGAGGGCCCGGAGCTGGACGCGGGGTACTGGTACCGCAACCTGCGGCAGACCGTCCGCTTCGCCGAGGCCGTCGAGACCTTGGCCGGTGACGGTTTCCGGGCGTTCGTCGAGGTCAGCGCCCACCCCGTGCTCGCGCACGCCGTCGTCGAGGCCCTGGAGGAGGCCGTCCAGGCGCCGACCGTCGTCACCGGCACGCTGCGGCGTGAGGACGGTGGCTGGGACCGCGTCCTGCTCGCCGCCGCCGAACTCCACGTCCGGGGCCTGCCCGTGGACTGGTCCACGGCCTTCCCGGACGCCGCCCTCCTCCCCGCCTCCGAGCTGCCCACCTACCCCTTCCAGCACCAGCGCTACTGGCTGGAGACCCGCCCCGCCACCGACGTGGGCGCCGCCGGGCTGGCGCCCGTCGGGCACCCGCTGCTGGGCGCGGCGGTGCAGCTGCCCGAGGGCGGGGCGCTCCTCACCGGGCGCTTCGACCCGAAGGACCACCCGTGGCTCGCGGACCACGCCGTCGCCGGTACCGTCCTCGCCCCGGGGGCCGCGCTGCTGGAGCTGGCCTCGCGGGCCGGCGACGAGGCGGGCACGCCCACCGTCGAGGAGCTGGTGATCGAGGCCCCGCTGCTCGTCCCCGGGCGCGGCGCCCTGCAGCTGCACCTGCGGGTGGACGCGCCGGAGGACGACGCCGCCGACGGCCGGCGGCCGTTCGCCCTGTACTCGCGGCCCGAGGACGGCGAGGGCGGTGCCTGGACCAGGCACGCCACCGGTTTCCTGGCGGCCGAGACCGCACCGGAGTTCGACTACGAGGCGTGGCCGCCGGCCGGCGCGGAGCCGGTCGCCCTGGACGGCTTCTACGAGCGGTTGGCGGACCGCGGCTTCGGCTACGGACCGGCGTTCCGGGGGCTGCGGGCCGTCTGGCGGCTCGACGGCGAGGTGCACGCCGAGGTGTCCCTGCCCGCCGGCCGGGCCGCCGAGGACTTCGGCATCCACCCGGTGCTGCTGGACGCCGCCCTGCAGGCCACCAACTTCCTGGGCATCGCCGAGCCGGAGCCGGGCCACGTCCTGCTGCCGTTCGCCTGGAACGACGTGGCCCTGTTCGCCACACGTCCCACTGCTCTGCGGGTGCACGCCCGGCAGACCGGCCCGCACGCGTTCTCGCTCGTCCTCACCGACCCGACCGGCGGACCGGTGGCCTCGGTCGGCTCCCTGTCGCTGCGGCAGGTGCCGGTCGACCGGCTCGCCGGCCTCGGCGGGGCCGGTACCGACCACCTCTACCAGGTGGGCTGGACACCTCTCGTCCTGCCCGCCGGCGCCGCCGGTGTCGCCGCCCCGGCGGTGCTGGACCTGACCGCCGGGACGGCCGAGGGGCCCGAGGGCGCCCGGGCGCTGGTCGGCCGGGTCTCGGAGTTCCTGCACCAGGGACTCACCGATCCCGCCCGGAGCGGGGCGCCGCTGGCGGTCGTGACCGGGCCCCCGGACGCGGACCCGGCGGTCAACGCGGTGTGGGGGCTGGTCCGTTCGGTCCAGCAGGAGCAGCCCGGCCGGATCGTGCTCCTCGGCGGCGAAGGGACGGGCTTCCCCGCCGCGGCGGTGGACCCGTCGGTGGTGGGCGGCCTGCTGGCGTCCGGCGAGACCCAGGCGCTCTGGCGCGACGGCGGTGTGGTGGTGCCGCGTCTGGCGCGTGCCTCCGCTCCGGCCTCCGCCGACGGGCACGGCGTCCTGGATCCGGCGGGGACGGTGCTGGTGACCGGTGGTACGGGGACGTTGGGCGGATTGGTGGCCCGGCATCTGGTGGAGTCGCACGGGGTGCGGCGGCTGGTGCTGGTGAGTCGTCGTGGTGTGGCGGCGCCGGGTGCGGCGGAGTTGGTGGCCGGGCTCGAGGCGCTGGGTGCCGAGGTGGAGGTGGTGGCCGCGGACGTGTCGGACCGTTCGGTGGTCGATGACCTGGTCCGTCGGGTTCCGGTGGAGCGTCCGCTGACGGCGGTGGTGCACACGGCCGGTGCGTTGGCCGACGGCGTCTTCGAGACGCGGTCGGTGGAGGAGCTGGGGGAGGTGTTCGCCCCGAAGGCGGACGCGGCCTGGCACCTGCACGAGGCGACCGAGGGCCTGGGTCTGGCGGCCTTCGTTCTCTTCTCCTCCGGCGCCAGTGTGTTCGGGAACGCGGGGCAGAGCCTGTACGGGTCGGCGAACGGGTTCCTGGACGGTCTGGCCGGGTGGCGTCGTGAGCGCGGTCTGCCGGCGGTCTCACTGGCCTGGGGCCTGTGGGCTCAGGCCAGTGGGCTGACCGGGCACCTGGACGAGGCGGACCGGGCCCGGCTGGCCCGGGGTGGTCTCAAGGCCCTGGCGACGGAGGAGGCGCTGGCGCTGTTCGATGCCGCGCTGCGTTCTCCGGAGGCGGTGCTGGTCCCGACCCGGCTGGACCGCGACGCGCTGCGCGGGCAGGCGGCGGGCGGCGAGTTGAACCCGCTGCTGCGCGGCCTGGTCCGCACGCCCCGGCGCACCGCCGCCACCGGAGCGCCCGCCGACGACGCGGCGGACTTCGCCGCCCGGCTGGCCGCGCTGCCGGAGCGCGAGCAGCACCGCGAGGTCCTCGACCTGGTGCGCTCCGCCGCCGCCGCCGTCCTCGGGCACCCGTCCAAGAACGCCGTCGCCGCCGCCCAGGCCTTCAAGGAGGCCGGGTTCGACTCGCTCGGCGCGGTGCAGCTGCGCAACCGGCTGGCCCGGGCGACGGGCGTCCGGCTCCCGGCGACCCTGGTCTTCGACCACCCGACCCCGCTCGCGCTCGCCCGCCACCTGCGGTCCGAGCTGCTGCCGGAGCCGGTGGCGGGCCCGGCGGCCGTGACCCCCGGGCCACGTGCGGCCGGCCCGGACGCGGGACCGGCGCCCGTGGACGGGCCCGCCATCGCGGACCTGGACATCGACGGCCTGGTCGCCCGCGCCCTGCGCGGCCGCGGCTGAACCGTCCACCCGACCGCGCCCAACCCGACCGCGCCCACCCGACCGCGCGGACCCACCGCGCAGACCCACCGAGCCGACGCACCGCGCTCACCGACCCGCGCCCGTTCGTCCGCGCTCGGCGCCCGGCGCACCATCCGAAAGGCTGACATGACCACCACCACCAACGACGGCGCGGCCGCCCTCGACCAGACGGCGAGGCTGGTCGAGGCACTGCGGGCCGCGCTCCAGGACAACGAACAACTCGCCTCCGAGAAGGCCGCGTTGGAGGCGGCGGCCGGTGAGCCGATCGCCATCGTCGGGATGGCCTGCCGGCTGCCGGGCGACGTCGCCTCCCCGGCCGACCTGTGGCAGCTGGTCGCCGACGGACGCGACGGCGTGGCCGAGTTCCCCGAGGACCGCGGCTGGGACCTCGACGGACTCTTCGACCCCGACCCGGACCGGGCCGGCCGCTCCTACGTCCGCGAGGGCGGATTCCTGCACGGCGCCGCCGACTTCGACGCCGCCTTCTTCGGGATCTCGCCGCGCGAGGCGCTCGCCATGGACCCGCAGCAGCGGCTCCTGCTGGAGACCTCCTGGGAGGCCCTGGAGCGGGCCGGCCTGGACCCGGCGGGCCTGCGCGGCACGGCCGTCGGCGTGTTCTCCGGCGTCATGTACCACGACTACGCCACCGGACTGCGAAGCGTGCCTGCCGGGCTCGAAGGCTTCCTCGCCACCGGCACCTCCGGCTCCGTGGCCTCGGGCCGGGTCGCCTACACGCTCGGCCTGGAGGGGCCCGCGATCACCGTCGACACCGCCTGCTCCTCCTCGCTGGTCGCCGTCCACCTGGCCGCCCAGTCGCTGCGCAGCGGCGAGTCCACGCTGGCGCTGGCCGGCGGTGTCGCGGTGATGTCCCAGCCCTCGCCGTTCGTGGAGTTCTCCCGGCAGCGCGGCCTGGCGACCGACGGGCGCTGCAAGGCCTTCGCGGACGCCGCCGACGGCACCGGCTGGGCGGAGGGCGTGGCCGTCCTCGTCCTGGAGCGGCTGTCGGACGCCCGGCGCCTGGGGCACGAGGTGCTGGCCGTGGTCCGGGGTTCGGCCGTCAACCAGGACGGCGCGTCCAACGGTCTCACCGCGCCCAACGGGCCCGCTCAGCAGCGGGTGATCCGGGCCGCGCTCGCCAACGCCCGGCTGACGGCCGCCGACGTCGACGCCGTCGAGGGCCACGGCACCGGCACCCCGCTGGGCGACCCGATCGAGGCGCAGGCGGTGCTGGCCACCTACGGGCAGGGCCGTCCGGCCGAACAGCCGCTCTGGCTGGGGTCGTTGAAGTCCAACATCGGCCACACCCAGGCAGCCGCCGGCGTCGCCGGCGTGATCAAGATGGTCGAGGCGCTGCGCCACGGCGTGCTGCCGCGGACCCTCCACGTGGACGCGCCGACGACCCAGGTCGACTGGTCGGTCGGGGAGGTGCGGCTGCTGACGGAGGCCCGGCCGTGGCCGGCGGCCGACCGCCCGCGCCGGGCCGCCGTGTCGGCCTTCGGGGTGAGCGGCACCAACGCCCACGTCATCCTGGAGGAGGCGCCCGCCGCAAAGCCCGCCGCCGAGCCCACCGCCCCCGAGGCCGCCGCCGTCCCCTGGCTGCTGTCCGCCGCTTCCACCGGCGCCCTGCGCGCCCAGGCGGAGCGGCTGCTCGACTACACCGAGGCACGCGGCCCGGCACCCGCCGACGCGGCCCGGACGCTGGCCGAGGCCCGGACCCTGCTGGCGCACCGCGCCGTCGTGGTGGCCGACGCGCTCGACGGTCACCGCACCGGCCTGGCCGCGCTCGCGGGCGACGCCGCCTCGCCCGCCCTGGTCACCGGCACGGCGGACGTCGCCGGGCAGACCGTCTTCGTCTTCCCGGGCCAGGGTTCCCAGTGGGCGGGGATGGGGCGTCGGCTGCTCGCCGAGTCGGCGGTGTTCGCGGAGGCGCTCGGTGAGGTCGACAAGGCCTTGACGTCCTATGTCGACTGGTCGTTGCTGGATGTGGTGAACCAGGTGCCGGGTGCCGCCTCGTTGGAGCGGGTGGACGTGGTGCAGCCGGTGTCCTTCGCGGTGAACGTCGGCCTGGCGCGCCTCTGGGCGTCGCTGGGCGTGGTGCCGGACGCGGTGGTCGGCCACTCCCAGGGCGAGATCGCGGCGGCGCACGTCGCCGGCATCCTCTCCCTGGACGACGCGGCGGCCGTGGTGGCGCTGCGGTCGCAGGCCATCGCGCGGGGTTTGGCGGGCCGGGGCGGCATGGTCTCGGTCGGCCTTCCCCGGGAGCGGGTGGTGAGCGCGCTGCCGGAGGGCGTCGAGATCGCGGCCGTGAACGGTCCGTCCTCGGTGGTCGTCGCCGGTGACCCGGCCGCGCTCGACACCCTGGTGACCGCGTACGAGGAGCAGGGCGTGCGGGTGCGCCGGATCCCGGTGGACTACGCCTCGCACACCTCGCATGTGGAGTCCATCGAGGCCGAACTCGCGGAGCTGCTGGGCTCGGTGAAGCCCCAGCCCGCCGCGATCCCCTTCCTCTCCACCGTCGAGGGCCGCTGGCTGGAGGGTCCGGAGCTGGACGCCGGGTACTGGTACCGCAACCTGCGGCAGACGGTCCGCTTCGCCGAGGCCGTCGAGGCCCTCGCCGCCGCCGAGTACCGGGCGTTCGTCGAGGTCAGCGCCCACCCCGTACTCGCGCACGGCATCGTCGAGGCCCTGGAGGCGGCCTCCGTGCGCGACGCGGCCGTCACCGGGACCCTGCGGCGCGACGAGGGCGGCTGGGACCGCGTCCTGCTCTCGGCCGCCGCGCTGCACGTCCGCGGCGTGGAGGTCGACTGGTCGGCCTCCTATGCGGGCGCCGGCACCCTCCCCGCCTCCGAGCTTCCGACCTACCCCTTCCAACACCGGCACTACTGGCTGGAGTCGGTGCCCGTGACGACCACCCCCGCAGGAGATTCCCCGATGGCCACCGAGACCGAGCCCGACACCACCACCGAGGAGGCGCCCGGCGCCGTCCTCGCCCGCCGGCTGGCGGACGCCGACCCGGGGGAGCGCCTGGCCGTGCTGGTCGACGTGGTCCGCACGGAGGTCGCGGCCGTCCTCGGCCACGAGGGCACCGACGAGATCGGGGCGGACGCCGTCTTCTTCGACATCGGCTTCGTCTCGCTGACCGCCGTCGAGCTGCGCAACCGCCTCCAGAACGTCACCGGGCTCGAACTGCCCGCCCTGCTCGCCTTCGACCAGCCCACCCCGGAGCGGATCGCCGGCCACCTCCTCTCCCTGCTCGACGAGACCGGCTCCGGCGAGACCGGACTGACCGACACCGAAGCCTCCGAGACCGTGCCCGCCGAGCAGCGGACCGAAGGGAAGTGACCGCCGTGTTCGACACCGCCGCCTACCTCAAGGCCCTCGACTACGACGGCCCGCTCGACCCCACCGCCGACACCCTGCGCGAGCTGCACCGGCGCCACCTGATCGCCATCCCGTACGACTCCTCGCTCAACACCGCCCGCGGCGAGGCCCTGTGGGCGGGCGTCGACATCGACGTCGACGCCGTGTTCGACGCCGTCGTGCTCGGCGGCCGGGGCGGCGTCTGCTACGAACTGAACGGCCTCTTCCTCGCGCTGCTGCGCGAACTCGGCTACGAGACCGGGCTGTTCTCGGCCGGGATCCGGCAGGTGGACGACAGCTTCGGGCCGGACCTGGAGCACGTCCTCGGCTTCGTCCGGCTGGACGGCGACCTCTGGCTGGTCGACGTCGGCTTCGTCGGCCCGTCCTACCTGGAGCCGCTGCGGGTGGTGCCCGACGAGGTGCAGCCGCAGTTCGGCACCGACTTCCGCGTCGTGCGCGCGGACACCGGCCACCACGTGGTGCAGCGCCGGGGCCGGGTCGGCGACTGGCGCGCCGTCTACCGGTTCCACCCGCGGCCGCGCGCCTTCGCGGACTGGCTGGTCCCCTCGCCGGAGCTGGACCGGTTCGCCCGGGCCCTGGCCGGCTCCGGCATCGTGGTGCGCGGCCGGGCCTTCGAGGGCGGCCAGCGAATCCTGATCGGCACCCGCCTGGTCGTCGTCGAGGACGGCACCGAGCGGCTGCGCGGCCTCGCCGACCCGGAGGAGCACGCCCGGGTGCTCGCCGAGATCCTGCGGAAGGAGGCGGCCACCGCATGAGCACCCCCGTCCACACCGCCACCGCCACCGCCGCCGCTGTGGGAGACGGCGACGGCTTCGACACCGACGTCGCGATCGTCGGCTACGGGCCGGTCGGCCAGACCGCCGCCCTGCTGCTGGCCGCCCGCGGCCACCGGGTCACCGTCCTGGAGCGCTTCCCCCGGCCGTACCCGATGCCTCGGGCGGTCTCCTTCGACGGCGAGTCCGCCCGCATCCTCGCCGCCACCGGCGTGGGCGCGGCGCTGGACGAGCACGTCGAGTCCTCCCGGGACTACGTCTGGCACAACGCCGACGGGCAGACCCTCTTCCGGGTGGACGTCGAGGACGCCGGCCGCTCCGGCTGGCCCGACTCCAGCGCCGTCTACCAGCCGGGCCTGGAGGCCGCGCTGGCCGCCCACGGCGAGCGGTTTCCCACCCTGCGCGTCCTGCGCGGCCACCGGGTGACGGCGCTCGCCGACCGCGGCGACGCGGTCACGCTCACGGTCGAAGGACCGCGGACCGGCCCGTCGGGCGGCCCGCTCACCGCCCGCTGGGTGATCGGCTGCGACGGCGCCAACAGCGTGGTGCGCGAGGAGGCCGGGCTGACCGCCACCGACTTCGCGTTCTTCAACGACTGGCTGACCTGCGACGTCGTCCCGCACGACGGCCGGGAGTTCGTCCCCAACAACCTCCAGGTCTGCGACCCGGCCCGGCCGCGCACCGCCGTCTCCGCCGGGCCGGGCCACCGGCGCTGGGAGTTCATGCGGCTCGACCACGAGTCGCCCGAGGAGTTCGGCGGCGAGGCCAACGTCTGGAAGCTGCTCTCGCTGTTCGACATCGACCCCGGCAACGCCACCCTGCTGCGGCACGCCGTCTACACCTTCCAGGCGCGCTACGCGGACCAGTGGCGGCGCGGCCGGGTGCTGATCGCCGGGGACGCCGCCCACCTGATGCCGCCGTTCGCCGGGCAGGGCATGTGCTCGGGCCTCCGGGACGCCGCCAACCTCGCCTGGAAGCTGGACCTGGTGCTCACCGGCCGGGCCGGCGAAGGGCTGCTCGACAGCTACACCGCCGAGCGGCGCGAGCACGTGCGGCACGCGCTCACCATGTCGATGGACCTGGGCCGGGTCATCTGCCAGACCGACCCGGCCGCGGCCCGCGACCGCGACACCGTCATGCTGGCCGCCCAGGAGCGCGCCCGGCGCGGCGCGGAGGTCGGCGCGGCCCGGCCGCGCACCCCGGTCCAGCCGCTCACGGCGGGCCTGCGGCACGGCGGCGGCCCGGCCGGCGACCTGGTCGTCCAGGGGCGGGTGACGGCGGCCGGCCGGCCCGCCGGGCTCTTCGACGACGTGGTGGGGCGCGGCTTCGTGCTGCTCACCACCGAGCCGCCGGAGAGCCTGCTCACCGCCGGGGACCGCGCCTGGCTGGCCGACCTCGGCGGCCACGCGGTGAGGGTGCTCGCGGCCGCCGACGAGGAGCCCCCGGCGGGCGCGGTGGGCGACACCGACGGGGTGTACCTGCCGTACCTGGCCGAGGCCGGGGCGGTCGCGGTGCTGGTCCGGCCGGACTTCTACGTCTACGGCGCGGCTGCGGACCGGACGGAGCTGGCCACGCTCCTCGAAGCGCTCCGCACCGACCTCGCTTCCTGACGGCCTGTCCGCCGGAACCTGCCTGAACCCGCAGGGAGTTGACCGCCCCCTCCCGCGCACGTGCTGACGGCCCGCTCCCCCTCCGCGTGGAGGAGCGGGCCGTCGGTCCGGGTGGGCGGTCCTCAGACCGCCACGGGCGCCCGCCGGGCGGAGTGCTCCAGCAGGATCTCCGCCACGACGCGCGCCAGGTCGAGGGTCTGGCGCCCGTTCAGCCGCGGGTCGCAGCCGGTCAGGTAGCGCTCGGGGAGCTGCTCCTCGCGCAGGTCCTCGCGACCGCCGAGGCACTCGGTCACGTCGTCGCCGGTCAGTTCCAGGTGCAGGCCGCCGGGGTGGCTGCCTATCGCCCGGTGCACGGCGAAGTACCCGCTCACCTCGGCGGCGATCCGGTCGAAGCGGCGGGTCTTCAGCCCGCCGGCCGCCGTCTCGGTGTTGCCGTGCATCGGGTCGCAGAGCCAGACCACCGGGTGTCCCGCGTCCGCCACCGCCTCCACCAGCGGCGGCAGCACGTCGGACACCCGGTCCGCGCCCATCCGGCTGATCAGCGTCAGCCGGCCGGGGACGCGGTCCGGGTCCAGCGCCTCGGCGTAGGCGACGGCCTGCTCCGGGGTGGTGGACGGGCCCAGCTTGAGGCCCAGCGGGTTGGCGATCCGGCGGGCCAGGGCGACGTGCGCGCCGTCGAGCTCGCGGGTCCGCTCGCCGATCCACAGGAAGTGGCCGGACAGCGCGTACCCGTCGCGCACCAGCGGCACCTCGTAGTCGAGCAGCAGGGCCTCGTGACCGGCGAACAGTTCGGTGCGGGTCGCGTCGGCCACCGAGTCCAGCACGTCGAGCGCGGCGCCGGCGCCGTCGTACGCGGTGAGCATCCGCCGCGGGTCCGGTGTGCGGGCCTCGGCCGTCGCCGCGAGGCCGTTGACGATGTCGCCCCGGTAGGAGGGCAGCCCGTCCGGGCCAGTCGGGCTGGAGCGCGGCTTGGCGTACTGCCCGGCGACGCGTCCGACCGGCACCACCGGCAGGCCGGAGGCGACCTCGAACAGGGTCGCGCAGTGCAGCAGGGCGTGCAGGTTGGCGCGCACGTGCTCGGGGGTGTTGCCGGCGAAGGTCTCGGCGCAGTCCCCGCCCTGGACGACCAGGGCCCGGCCGAGCGCGGCCTCGGCCAGGCGCTCCCGGAGCCGGTCCACGGCGGCGGGCTCCACCAGGGGCGGCAGGGCGCCGAGCGCGGCGCGCACCTCGCGCACCCGTTCCTGATCGGGCCACCGCGGTTGCTGGCCGGCGGTCAGGCCCGCCAGGGCCCGGGCGAGGTCGGGCCCGGTGCCGTCGTGCACCGTCAGGCTGGTGGCGGTCGGCGTGGTCATCGGCGTCGTCATCCCGTCTTCCTCAGGTTGGCCCACAGATCGGCGGGCAGGTCCTTGCGTCGGCGTACCCCGAGCTTGCGGTAGACCCGGGTGAGGTGCTGTTCCACGGTGCTCGCCGTGACGTAGAGGCGTCCGGCGATCTCGCGGTTGGTGTAGCCGAGTACGGCGAGCGAGGCGACCCGCCGCTCGGACTCGGTGAGCGCGTCGACCCCGCCCGGCTCCCGCGCGTCGGCGGCCGGGCCGCTCTCGCCGAGGTCCGCCGAGACCGACAGCAGCTCCTGGACGAGCGGCCGCAGGGCGCACATGTTCGCCACGTGCAGGGCCTGGCGCAGCAGCAGCCGGGCCCGGCGCCTGTTGCCGGAGCCCTGGTGCACCCGGCTCAGGTCGGTGAGCACCCGCACCTGCTCGTAGCGGTCGCCGGAGGCCTCGGTGAGGTCGACGGCCTCGGTGAGCAGGGGGCCGCGCCGCCCGGCCGGCCCGGCCGCGGCGAGCAGCCGCAGCGCCGGGCCGCGGTTGTGCGGCAGGTCGGCGTCGGCCCGGCTGAGCTGTTCGTGGATCAGCCGCCAGGCGCGGTCCCGGTTGTCCAGCCGCAGCCAGGCGTCGGCGGCCTGGGTGCGCCAGGGCACCACCCCGGCGCCGTCCAGGCCCCAGGTGCGCAGCAGTTCGCCGCAGGACAGGAAGTCGGCGAGTGCCGCGTGGCCGTGCCGGGTCGCCTGGTAGTGCTCGCCGCGGGCGAACAGGTAGTGCAGCCCGTACAGGCTCTGGAACATCGCCTCACCGACGGCGTGGGTGAGGTGCTTGGCGGCCGAGCGGTGCTCGCCGGTGCGGCTCTCGGCGATGACCAGCGTGCCCAGCGGCAGGCCCACCGCGATGCCCCAGGAGGTGGGGCTGAGGTGGGTCAGCGCGGCCCGGCTGTGCTCGGCCGCCGTGGTCGGCTCGCCGAGCCGCAGGGCCGCCTCGGCGTGCGCCGCCGAGTACAGGGCCGTCGCGGTCGGGGCCTCGCGGCGCGCGGCGGTGCCGAGCAGCCGTTGGCTCCAGACCGCCGCGGTGTCGGCGCGCCCGGCCTGGAGCAGCACCCGCAGCGCCAGCAGCGCGGCCTCCTCGGCCCACGCGGTGCGGCCGTGCAGGTGGGCGTCGTGCAGCACCTGCTGGGCGTGGTCGACGGTCTCCGTGGCCCGTCCCCGGGTGAGCGCCCCGGCGAGCGCGGCGGCGGCCCGCAGCTGCGGGTCGACGTCCGGGGCGACCGTGTGCCGCAGGTCGGCGGGCAGCACCGGGACGCGGCGGCCCCGGGCCAGGCCCGGGTGGGTGTAGGCGAGCCAGGTCTCGACGTCGCGCAGCGCGCCCGTCTCGGCGGGGGAGGCCGGTCCGGCCGGTCCGGTCCGGGCGCGCAGCAGGTCCAGGACGGCCAGCGCCTCCTCGCCGCGGCCGTGCCACAGCAGGTACCGGACGAGGACGAGCGCCTCGGCGAGCCCGAGGTGCCCGGCCCGGACCGCGGCGGTGAGCGGCACCAGGTGCCGGGCCGCCGCCGAGGGGTTGAGCTGCCACTCGGCCTGCGCCAGCCGGTGCCGGAGCACCGCCCGGTCGTTCTCCTCGGCGGCCTCCTTGTGGGCCAGGCTCAGGCAGGCGACGGCGGTGCGGTGACGGTGGTCGAGCAGGGCGTGCTCGGCCGCCTCGGTCAGCGCGGCGACCGCCCACGGCGCGGGCGCCCGCCCGGCCTCGACCAGGTGCCGGGCCACCTCGGCGGCGGGGCTGCCCGTCTCGTGGGCCAACTGGGCGGCCCGCAGCCGCAGTTCGGTGCGCTCGTGCGGGGCGAGGTCCTCCAGGACGGCGGCGCGGGCGGCCGCGGTGCGCAGCCGTCCCTCGCCGTCCAGCAGTCCGGCGGCGGTGAGCGTGGCGCGGGTCCGGGCGACCGCGTCGGCGCTCTCCCGCTCGCCGAGCAGCCGGGCCACGTCCTCGGCCGGGGCCTCCTCGCCGAGCACGGCCTGGGCCTGGACGACCCGCAGCACGCCGGGGCCGGCCCGGTGGAGGCAGCTCAGCAGGGCCGGGCCGTAGCGCGGTTCGGGCTCGTCGGCGCGGTCGAGGTGCTCCTCGACGAGGGCGTGCAGCAGCAGCGGGTTGCCGCCGGCCACGTCCACCAGGCCGGGGCCGCGGTGCCGGGCGTCCTCCTCGCCCAGGCCCTCGGTGACCAGGCGCAGCGCGCCGGCCCGGGACAGCGGGGCCAGTGCGAGGCGGTGCGCGTGCGGGTGGCGCAGCAGTTCGGCGTGCAGCCGGCGCCGCGCGGGCCACGGGGTGCTGCCGTCGGTGAGGACCAGCAGCACCCGGCTCTGCGGCAGGTGGCGGACGAGGTGGCGCAGGAAGTGCAGGGACGCCTCGTCGGCGTGGCCGATGTCCTCGACGCAGAGCAGCACCGGGGTGTCGGCGGCGGCCGCGAGCAGGGCGGTGGTCAGGTCGCGGCAGGCGCGCAGCAGCGCGGGCGACGGCGGGCCGGCCGGGTCGCTGGCCGCGCCGCTGCCGTTGAGGGCGGCGCCGTTGAGGGCGGTGCCGTTGAGGGCGGCGCCGCCGGCACTCCCGGCCGGGTCGGCGAGGACGGCCGGGTCCGCCAGCGCGGCCAGCCGCTCGGCGTGCTCGGCGGGCCAGCCGGGGGAGTGGGCGATCCGGTCGGCGATCCCGAAGGGCAGGTCCCGCTCCTGAGCGGAACAGCCCGCGCCCACGACCAGGACTCCGCGCTCGGCGGCCCGGGCGGTGAACACCCGCAGCAGCTCGCTCTTGCCGCTGCCGAGGGGTCCGTCGACCAGTGCCACCCGGCCCGCGCGGCCGAGACATTCGGCGAGCAGGTGGTCGAGTCTGTCGATGTGCGCGTCACGTTCCAGCAGGGAAGGCACCGGGTACCCCCGACCTCGTCTCTTGTAGGCGTCCGGCCGCCGGTCCTCGGCGGCTCTCCCGGTGCGGTGGCGACGGCCGCCCGCTCCCGGTCGAACCCATCATGGGGACACCCCGCCCATCGCCCGGGAACTGATCGCTCATGGGCGGGCCACTGCCGCCGGGGCGGCCGGGTGGGCAGGACTGGTCCAGGGTCCTGACGGTCTTTCATCGTCCCTGCTCAGGGGCGTGGAGGAGGCCGAGTGGGCGGCTGGAGGCATGGCGGAGGCCGGCCTCGATGCCGGTGCGGCGGTGGTCGCGGAGGGCGTTGATCGCGAGGTCGCGCGGGGTCGCCGTGTTCCCGGGCCCGTGGCCGGTGCTGATCTCGGGGGCGTCCTCGCGGAAGGCGGTGTCGCGGACGGAGCGGAGCCGGGGTCTCGACCCCGGGGATCCACCGGTGACGCCGTTGCGACGCCCCCTCGGCCTGCACGCCTGCCCGGTCACCGCGACGTCGAATCAGCCCGGCCGGTCGGCGGCGGCGAATTCGCCTCGGGGAATACCGGCAGGGGGGTCGCCATCGATAGCGTAGATCGAAGTCGACGTGCGGTCAACGGAAGGCCCCGGATCGATCTGATGTACCATCGGGCACATTCTCCGGAATGGCTTTCTCCGGAATCGCAGGGAATCAAGGGGGTAGGGGTGCGATTCAACGTTCTGGGGCCGCTTGAAGTGCTCTCCGACGGCACCGACGTGCCCATTCGCGGCCTGCAGCAGAGGGCCCTGCTCGGTGTTCTGCTGCTCCGCGCGAATAGCGTGGTGGGTATCAACGAGATAGTCGCCGCACTCTGGGGCGATGACCGTCCGTCCACGGCGCGGAAAATGGTGCAGAACTCGGTGGCCGGGCTGCGCCGCGCATTCCAGGCGGTCGGGGAGCCGGCGGACGGGAAACCCGCGCTGAATACCACTGTGCCCGGATACGTGCTCAGAATCGAGCCTGAACAGCTCGATCTCACGGAATTTCATGAGCTTGTCACATTGGGCCGGGCCCGACTGGCGGCCGGCGACTGGACGCGGGCCTCGGAACTGCTGCGCCGCGCCCTCGGCCTGTGGCGCGGCCCGGTGCTCGCCGACGTGAGCGACGCCGGGCTCACCTGGCCCGAGCTGGCCGCCCTCCAGGGCACCCGGCTCGCCGTCCACGAGGACTGCATCCAGGCCGAGTTGGCGATGGGGCGGGACCGCGAGCTGATCGGCGAACTGGAGTCCATGCTGGAGGCCGAGCCGACCCGGGAACGCCTGGTCGCCCAGCTGATGGTCGTCCTCTACAACTGCGGGCGCCAGTCCGAGGCGCTGGACCGCTACCGGCGCACCCGGGACCTGCTCGCCGACCGCTTCGGCCTGGAGCCCGGCCGCGACCTGCGACGCCTCCAGCGCGCGATCCTCAGCCACGACCCGGCCCTGGCGCTGCGGCTCACCACCGCCCCGGGCGGCGCGGCGGACTTCCCGCCCCCGGTCGGACCCCGGCCCGCGGCCGCCGCCCCGCAGCCGCCGCGCCCCCGGCCGGCCCCCGCCCCGCCCGCGCGCACCGACGACCGCGCCGACGACAGCCGCGCCGACGACAGTGGCGCCGGCCGCGCCGGGACCGCCGCCGCCCCGGCCGCCGAGCACGCCTTCCGCGCGTCCTGGGAACGGGTCGAGCGGCGCGCGGCCAGCGTCGTCATGGTCCGCGCCCAGTGGACGGCCGACGGCGGCGCCCTCGCCCCCGAGCGCGTCGACCACGCCGTCAAGGAGCTGACCGCCGACATCCGGCGCGAGATGGCGCCCTTCGGCGGACACGTGCGCCGCGCCTTCGGCTCGGTGTGGCTGGTCGTCTTCGGCGTTCCCCGGGCCCACGAGGACGACGCCGAGCGGGCCCTGCGCGCCGCCCTCGCCCTGCACCGCCACTTCGAGGCGCCCGGACCGGCCGCCCCCGGGGCCACCGCGGCCGGACCGGTGCCCGGCAGCGGGGCCGCCGCCACCCGGCCGGTCACCCACCTCGTGGTCGGCACCGGCGAGGTGGTGGTCACCTACGACGACAGCGCGCCCGAGCCCGTGGAGGTCACCGGAGAGGTCCTGGACGCCTGCCACCACCTGCTGCTGCAGGTCCCCCGCGGGGAACTGTGGGCCGCCGACGCCACCGTCGAGACCGGCGGCGCCGACCTCGGCTTCGCCCCGGTCCCCGGCGTCCCCGGCGTCCACCGCCCCGCGCCCGCCCGCCCCGAGGGCCGCGGGCCGTCCGGGCACCCCGACGAACCGCCGTTCCTGGAGCGCACCCACGAGCTGAACCTGCTGCGCGGCGCCTACCAGGACAGCGTCCGCCGCCAACTGCCGTACCTGGTCACGGTGCTGGGCGAGCCCGGCATCGGCAAGACCCGGCTGATCGGGGAGTTCGCCGCCGCGCTGCGCGACGGCGCCGGACCGCCGGCGCCCCGGGTGCTCCACGCGGGCACCCCCGCCTTCGACGCCCACACCCCCTACGAGCCGCTGGCCGGCCTGGTCCGCGCCTACACGGGCATCCGCGCCGGCGCGCCGGCGGCCGTCGTCCTGCCCGCACTGACCAACGTCGTGCGCGGGCTCCTCCCGCACGCCGACACCGGACCGATCGTCACCGCGCTCGCCGCCTGCCTCGGCCTGCCCGCCCCGGCCGCCTCCGCCGAGGGGCCGGACGGCGGCGCCGTCCCACGGGAGGAAGTCCTCGGTGCGCTGCGGCAGTTCCTGGAGGAGGCGGCCGCCGAGCGCCCGCTGGTGGTCGTCCTGGACGACCTCCACCGCGCCGCCGACTTCGTCCGCTCCTTCGTCGAGGACCTCACCGTCCGGCTCGGCCCGGTCGCCCTGCTGCTGATCGTCGGAGCCCGTTCCGAACTGCTCCACACCAGGCCCTCCTGGGGGTGCGCCAAGCGCCGCTCGGTCCTGCTGCACGTGGCACCGCTGTCCACCGCGGCCACCGCCACCGTGATCGGTGCCGCCTCCGGCCGCCGCCACCCGACGCCCGCCGACGACCGCCGCGCGGCCCTCGCCGACGGCAACCCGCTGTTCGCCCAGGCCTACGCGAGGGCGGCGGACGCTGGCGCCGACCACCCGCCGGCCGTCCTCGCCGTCGCCGCCGCCCAGCTCGACGGCCTCGACCGCACCACCCGCTCGGTGCTGCGCGACGCCGCCGTCGTCGGCGGCACGCTGTGGCGCGGCGCGGTCGAGGCCGTCAGCCAGCGCGACCCCGAGGAGGTCGGCCGCAGCCTGGAGCTCCTGGAGTCGCGCGAACTGCTGCGCCGGGTGCGCCGCAGCGGCGTCCCCGGAGACGTCGAGTACGCCTTCCGGTACGCCGTCAGCCGCGATGTCGCGCTCGCCCAGCTGCCCGGCCGCGTCCTGGTCGAACGCCACCTGCGGGCGGCCGACTGGGCCGCCCTGCTGGACGTGCCCCGCCCCGGGCTGCTGGCCTTCCACCACGACCGCGCCATCGCGCTCGCCGAGGCGGACGGCACCCCGGTGGAGGCGATGGAGCGCCGTGCCTGGGAAGCCCTGGTCGGGGCGTCCGCCCGGGCCGCCGCCGCGGGCGACGACGCGCTCGCGGTCAGCTGTCTCGACCACGCCCTGGACCGCTGCCCGCCCGGGGAGCCCGAGCGGGTCTGGCTGGTCACCCACCACCGCCGCATCCGCGACAGCCTCGGCGCCCGCGCCCATCGCCGCCGCCCGGCCGTTACCGGCTGACCCCGGCGGGGACGGGCAGCGCCGGGGCGAGGTCCCGCACGCGTTCCAGCGAGCGGATCTTCTCCTCGACGTCGGTGACGTTGTTGGTCACCATCAGCTCGTCCGCGCCGGTGCGCTCCAGCAGGTCCGTCAGCGCCCGGCGGACCTCCTCGGCGTCGCCGACCGCCTGGGTGCTGAGCAGCGCGTCGGCGGAGGCCAGCTCGGCCTCCGTCCACGGGTACGCCGCCGCCTCCTCGACGGTGGGCAGCGGCGCGATCGGCGAGGCGCCGTTCAGCCGCAGCACCGGGAACAGCGCCGGCGCCGTCAGCCGGCGCGCGTGCTCCGTGGTCTCCCCGCACACCGTGTAGGCGGTGACGATCGCGTGCGGCCGCTCGGCCCGGGCCGAGGGCCGGAAGCTCTGCCGGTACGCCCGCAGCGCCTCCTCGGTGCCGCGGGAGTTGAAGAAGTGGTGGGCGAACGCGTACGGCAGCCCGCGCCGGCCCGCGTCCACGGCGCTGCGCACACTGGCGCCCAGCAGCCACGGCCGGGGAGGCCGCGGCGGCTCCGGCAGGGCCTCCAGCCGCTGGTAGACGTGCCCGTCCGGGAAGCCGCCGTCGACGAAGGCGAGCAGCTCCTCCAGCGCCGCCGGGAAGTCCTCGTCGGGTGCCCGGCGCAGCGCGTGGGAGAGCAACGGGTCCGCGCCCGAGCGGCCGATGCCCAGGTCCACCCGGCCGGGGAACAGCGCGGCCAGCGTCCGGAAGGACTCCGCGACGGCGTACGGCGGGTGATTGGGCAGGATCACCCCGCCCGCGCCGATCCGGATCCGGCTGGTCCGCTCGCCGAGCGCGGCCAGCAGGACGGCCGGGACGGAGCCGGCGATCCCGCGCGAGTTGTGGTGCTCGGCCACCCAGAACCGGGTGTAGCCCAGCTCGTCGGCGGCCGCCACCAGCCGGCGGGTGCCGACCAGGGTCTCGGCGGGGCTGCCGGCGGAGTCGATGGACGATATGTCGAGGACGGACAGCGGGACGGTCGGGGAACTGCTGGTCATGCGGGGGTGCTCCTTACTCGGGGTGTCACGCGTACCAGGTGGGGCGGGGGACTTCGCCGTGCAGGAGGTGGCGCCCCACCACGCGGGCGCGCCCCGGGTCGTCCTCGTGCACCCGCCGCGCCCGGGTGTCCCGCCAGTAGCGGTCCAGCCCGGCCGCGGCCTCGGCACCGCCGGGGCAGGCCGCCCCGAGCACGCCGGCGGTGACCGCGTCGGCGGCCGCGCCGGCCTGCGCGGCCAGCGCCGCGACCCGGACGGCGTGCCGGCCGCGCTCCTCCTCGGTCACCGTGCGGCGCCGGGCGTGCAGGGCGTCCGCCTCGGCGCCGACGGCGTCGGCGAACGCCTCCACCGCCCACAGCGCGGAGGCCAGGGCGCCGTAGTGCCGGGCCGCGTCCGCGGCGGCGGCCTCGGTCAGCGGCGCCTCCGACCACTGCTCGCGGGCGTGCCGGGCGGCGGCGTCCAGCGCGCCCCGGGCCGCGCCGATCAGCGCGTTGGCCTGGGCGAGCTGGAAGGCCGGGGTGAGGAAGGTGTTGTAGACCCGGGGCACGAAGGTCTTGTCGACGTGGCCGAGCGCCCCGGTCCACGGGATGTTCGCGCCGTCGGCGACCACCGTCCCGGCGGCCAGCGACCGCAGCCCGAACTCCTCGGCTCCGGGCTCGAAGGACAGCCCCAGGTGGTCGCTCATCGCGAGCGCGCTGATCGGGGTGTCGCCGTCCTCCAGGAAGCCCTCCAGGATGGTGATGTCCGACACCGGGTGGCCCAGGACGCGCTCCAGCCGCCCGTGGAACAGCATCTCGCGGCCGGTGTCCTGGATCACCAGGGGCGCCGAGCGGGGCTTCGAGGACCCGCTGTAGAACCACCGGGCCCGGGCCGACACCTCGCCGATGTGCTGGATCTTCTCGTCGGTGCCGATGAACTCGGCGATCGACACCCACACGTAGTGGTGGGCCAGCAGCTCGCCCACCGAGGCGTCGGCCGCCGCGACGGTGCGCACCACCCGGAACGCGGTGGACCAGTCCTGGCCGGCCCCGCCGTACTCGACCGGCCCCAGCAGGGTCACCAGGCCGGACTCCTTCAGCAGCCGGATCTCCCGCACCGGCGGGGTGCCCTCGCGGTCGCGCCGGGCGGCGCCGGGCGCCAGCAGCGCCGCGACCTCCTCGGCCCGCCGCAGCCACGCCTCGGCGGCCTCGGGGACGGCGTCCGTCGTCGTGTCAGTCATGTCTCCCACTTCGTGACGTGCTCGCCGTCCTGCCCGGCGACGTGTTCGGTGTCCTGCTCGGTGTTCCGCTCCGGGGCCTGCTCCGTGTCCTGCCGGGGGTCGTCGCGGCCGGTGACGTCGGCGCCGTGCGCCCCGCCCGAGCCGTCCGCACTGCCCGCACTGCCCGTACTGCCCGCGCCGTCCGCACCGTCCGCGCCGGGCAGCCGCAGGACGGCGTCCAGCAGGGCCCGGGTGTACGGGTGGGCGGGGGCCTCGAAGATCCGCTCGGTCTCGCCCTCCTCGACGACCGACCCGCCGCGCATGATCAGCACCCGGTCGGCGACCTGCCGCACCACGGCCAGGTCGTGGGTGATGAACAGCAGGGCGATGCCCCGCTCGCGCCGCAGCCGGTCCAGCAGCTCCAGCACCTGCGCCTGCACCGAGACGTCCAGCGCCGAGACCGGCTCGTCGCAGACCAGCACCCGCGGACGGCCCGCCAGCGCCCGGGCGATGGCCACCCGCTGGCGCTGACCGCCGGACAGCTGGTGCGGCCGGCGGGAGAGCAGCTCGGCCGGCAGGCCGACCTGGTCGAGGAGTTCCGCGCACCGCCGGGCCCGCTCGGCGCGCCGCAGTCCCGGCAGCGCCTCGCCGATGATCCGCGCCACGGTGAACCGGGGGTCCGCCGAGGCGTACGGGTCCTGCTGGACGAACTGGATCGCCGAGCGCGAGGCCCGGCGCCGCCGCTCCGGCAGCGCCGACCAGGGCCGCCCGTGCAGCAGCACCTCCCCGGCGTCGGGACGGGACAGACCCATCGCGACCCGCGCCAGCGTGGTCTTGCCCGAGCCGGACTCGCCGACCACGCCCAGCGCCTCGCCCGCCCGCAGGGTGAACCCGACCTCGTCGAGGGCCCTCGGCCCGCCCGGGGCGAAGGACTTGACCAGCCCGCGCCCGGTCAGCACCGGGGCCGCCTCCTCGGCGTCCGGTGCCTCGGCCGGGGCCGGGGCCTGGGCCGGGGCCTGGGCGGGACGGGCCGGCGGGCGGCCCGAGGGCACCGCGTCCAGCAGCATCCGGGTGTACGGGTGCTCCGGGGCGGACAGCACCCGGCCGGTCGGCCCGCTCTCCACCACCTCGCCCCGCCGCAGCACCAGCACCCGGTCCGCCAACTGCGCCACCACCGCCAGGTCGTGACTGACCAGCAGCAGTCCCCGGCCCTCGTCCTTGAGCCGGCCGAGCAGCGCCAGGATCTGCGCCTGGACGATCGCGTCCAGCGCCGTGGTCGGCTCGTCGGCGATCAGCAGCGGGGCGTCGGCGGCCAGCGCGGAGGCGATCAGCGCGCGCTGGCGCAGCCCGCCGGAGAGCTGGTGCGGGTACTGGGTGCGTCGGGCCTCCGGCTCCGGCACGCCCACCGCCGTGAGCAGTTCCACCACCCGGGCGCCGACGTCCGGGCCGGCGGTGCCGCCGAGACGGGCCGCCTCGGCGATCTCGGCGCCGACGGTGCGCAGCGGGTCCAGCGCGGTCAGCGCGTCCTGGAAGACCACGGCGACCCGCCGGCCGCGCACCGCGCGCCACTGCCGTTCGCCGAAGCCGGTGGTGTCCGTCCCGGCCACCTCCAGGGTCCGGGCGGAGACCCGGGCCCTGGCGCCGGCCAGCCCGATGAGGGAACGCGAGGTGACGGACTTGCCCGAGCCGGACTCGCCGACCAGCGCCACGCACTCCCCGGGGCCGATGGCCAGTGACACCCCGTCCACGGCGGGCCGCGGCGCGCCGGGGAACGACACCCGCAGCCCCTCCACCCGCACGAGCGGGCCGGGCACCGACGCACCGGTGTCCCCGGCCGTCGCCTCCGCACCGGTCGCTTCCGTTGTCGTTGTCGTCGTCATCGCACCGCCCTCAGCTGCAGCGAACGGCCGATCAGCGTGGTGCAGACCACCACGACCGAGACGGCCAGGCCGGGTGAGATCGAGATCCACCAGGCCGTCTGGAGGAAGTCCTTGCCGTCGGCGACCATCGAGCCCCAGTCCGCCTCCGGCGGGACGGGGCCCAGGCCGAGCAGGCTCAGCCCGGAGCCCGAGATGATGGCCGAGCCCAGCCCGATGGAGGCCAGCACCACCAGCGGGCCGCCGACGTTCGGCAGCACGTGCCGCAGCACCGACCGCCAGGCCGGCACCCCCAGCACCCGCGCCGCCTCCACGTACTCCGAGCGCAGCACCAGCCGTGCCTGGCCGCGCACCAGCCGGGCGTAGTGGGGCACCCCGGCGATGCCGATGGCGATCGCCACGTTGACCGTGCCGCCGCCCAGAACCGCCACCACCACCAGCGCGAGCAGCAGTTCGGGGAAGCCCAGCAGCACGTCCACCACCCGCATCAGGACGAAGTCGACGCGCCGTCCGCCGCCGCCGGCGACCAGACCGAGCAGCGCGCCGCCGCCCACCCCGATCAGCGTCGCGCCGACCGCGATCAGCAGCGACAGCCGGGTGCCGTGCACCAGCCGCGACCAGACGTCCCGGCCGAGCTGGTCGGTGCCCAGCCAGTGCTCCGCACCGGGCGGGCGCAGCGCCGCCGCGACGTCCGTCGCCGCGGGGGAGTGGGTGGCGAACACCCCGGGGAAGGCCAGGACGAGCGCCACCACGGCCAGCAGGACCAGCGGCGCCAGCCGGGCGGGCGAGCGCAGCAGCGCGCCCCGGCGGGCGGCGGCCCCGGCCGGCCGGTCGAGGAGGGCGGTCACCGTGCTCATGCCGCTCCTCCCTCGCGCAGCCGGGGGTCGATCAGCGGGTGGAGCACGTCCACCAGGGTGTTGATGACCACGAACGCCGCGCTGGAGATGACCACCAGGGCGCTGACCACCGGCAGGTCGCGCGAGCCGACCGCGTTGGCCAGCACCCGGCCCAGGCCGGGCCGGGTGAAGATGTTCTCCACCAGCACCGCGCCGCCGAACAGGCTGCCCAGTACGAAGCCGGCCAGCGTGGTCAGCGGCAGCAGCGCGTGCCGCAGGGTGTGCCGCAGCAGTACCGCCGTCGCGCCCAGGCCGCGCGAGCGCGCGGTCAGCACGAACGGGCGGCCGTCGGCGCTCTCCAGCTCCTGGCGGATCACCTGGGCGAGCACCCCGGCCAGCGGCAGCGCCAGCGCCAGCGTCGGCAGCACCAGCGCCGCAGGCCCGTCCGCCCCGATCGAGGGCAGCGCGTGCAGCCGGTAGGAGAACACCGTCAGCAGGATGATGCCCAGCCAGAACGAGGGCATCGACACCATCAGCAGCTCGGCGACACCGGCGGCGGCGCGCACCGCCCGGCCCCGGCCGGCCGTCAGGGTGGCCGCCAGCACCGCCAGCACCAGCGCGGTGACCAGCGCGGACACCGCCAGCTCGACGGTCGGGCCGAGCTGGCTGCCGAGCAGCCGCTCGATCGGCTCGTTGAGCTGGTACGACCAGCCGAGGCCGCCGCTCGCCAACCGGGCGAGCTGGCGGCCGTACTGGACGAGCAGCGGGTCGTTCAGGCCGTTCTCGGCGATCACCTGGTCACGCAGGGCCGGGGTGCCGGCGGCGCCCGGCCCGATCAGTCCGTCCACGATGTCGCCGGGGGCGAGGTGGAGGGCGAAGAACGTCACCGTGAGCGTCCCCCACACCACCACCAGCCCCGCCGCGAGCCGCCGGGCGACGAACCTGGCCCAGGGCGGCACGTGCCGGGCACTGTTCGACACCTCAGGCCACCCCGATGCCGTAGAAGTCGGTGTTGGCGTCGACGTCCAGGACCAGCCCGTTCACCTTGCCGTGCCGGGCGACGTCCATGGTGGCGATGTAGGCCGGGAAGGAGTACGCCTGCTCGACGATCTTCCGCTGGACCTTGCGGTACAGCTCGGCGCGCCGCTCGGCGTCCACGGTCGCCTCGGCCTCGTCCAGCCAGCCGTCGATCTCGGCGTCCTTGACCCGGCTGCCGTTCGCCCCGCCGCCCCCGAACTGGGACTTGGAGTGGTAGAGACTGCCCAGCAGGACCGGGTCGGAGCCCTGCCAGGCGAAGGCGAACACGTCGTAGTCGCCCTTGCCGGTGCGCCCGATGGAGCCCGCGGAGTCCAGCGGCACCAGCTTCAGCTCGATGCCGACCTGCTTCAGCGCGTCCTGCACGCCCACGTCGAAGGTGTGGTTCTGGGCCGAGACGAAGGTCTGCACGTACGGCTGCTCGGCGCTGAGGCGCTTGCCGTCCCTGGTGCGGTAGCCGTCGGCGTCCCGCCCGGTCCAGCCGGCCTCGTCCAGCAGCTTCTCCGCCTTCTCCTTGCTGTACTCCCAGGCCGGCTTGGCGAGCGACGGCTCGGCGCCGGGGGTGGAGGGCGCCAGCGGCCCCCAGGCCTGCTCGTACTCGCCCTGGAAGACGCCCTTGACGATCCCGGCGAAGTCGATGGCGTGCCGGACGGCCTGCCGGGTGCGCGGGTCGTCGAACGGCGCGCGGGCGGTGTTGAGGTAGTAGGTGTAGGGGACGCCGGGGACCGCCTTGCGGACCACCTCGACGCCGTTGCGGCCGCGCAGGCCGGCCAGCCGGTTGGCGGGGATCAGCTCGGCGGCGTCGACCTGACCGGACGTCAGGGCGCCGACCCGGGAGGCGTCCTCCTTCAGCAGCAGCACGACGATGCTCTCCAGCTTCGCCGGCCCCTGGTGGGCGGCGGTCGGCGGGGCCCAGCCGTAGTCGGAGCGGCGCTTGAACACCGCCTGCTGACCCGGCGTCACCGACTCGAAGGTGAACGGGCCGGTGCCGACGACGAACGCGCCGCCGGAGGAGAGGTCGCCCGCGTGGTCGCGCAGCGCGACGGGGGAGTGGAAGCCGAGGAAGGTGCTCCCCGCCGAGTTGAGGAACGAGGCGTGGGGGGCCGTCAGGTGCACGGCCACCGTGCGCGGGTCGACCACCTCGGTCTCCTTGTAGGGGCCGAGCAGGCCGGCCGCCCGCTTGGACGCCGTCTTCGCCGCCGTGACGTGCTCGAAGTTCGCCTTCACGGCCGCCGCGTCGAACGGGGTGCCGTCGCTGAAGGTCACGCCGGTGCGCAGGGTGAAGGTGTAGGTGAGGCCGTCGGGCGAGACCGTCCACGACTCGGCCAGCCACGGCTTGACGGTCCCGTCCGGAGCGATCGCGACCAGCGACTCCAGCACCGGGCGCAGCAGCCGCCCGGTGACGGCGGTGGACGCGGCGTGCGGGTCCCAGCTGTCGGGTTCGACGGCCGCGCCGTAGCGCAGGGTGCCGCCGCCGGCGCTCTTCGCGGAGGGCGGGGCGGAGGAGTCGGAGCAGGCCGTGAGGACGGCGGGGCCGATGACGGCGGCGGCGGTCAGGGTGACCGGGAGACGGAGGAAACGGCGTCTGGTGTACATGGGTTCTTTCTCGATCCTGCGCGAGGCGGGGAACGGTGGGCGGCGTGAGGCCCGCCCACCCCGCGGGGGAGACGCTGATGGACCCGGCCGCGGACGATGCGACGAGTCTGCTGGCTCCGTCCGGATCCGACCCCCCTGACCGTCCCCCTAAGCGGGCCCTTTCCCGGGGCCCGCGGGTTTCGCGGCGGGATCCTCGTGGGTGTGCTCGGCCGGTGTCTCGGCCGACGTGCTCGGCCGGCGTGTTCCGACGTGGTGCTCCGACGCGGTGCTCCGACGTGGTGCCGAGCGCGGCGCGGCCCCGGCGGCGGTGCGCGCCGTCAGGGTGGTGCGGCCGTTCCGGGA
>NZ_JBHVEU010000060.1:0-27983 GCF_042802075.1 Kitasatospora sp. NPDC057518 | reverse complement strand
GTCCCGGGACCCGCCCCCACCGCTGCCCGTTCCGCCGTCCCGGGCCATGGCACCAGACGTGAATGGTGCTATCGTCACTAGCACCATGTTGCTGAAGCTGGACATCGGGGACACCCGACCACTGCACGAACAGGTCGCCGGCGCGATCAGACGAGCCGTCGCCGAGGGCGAGTGCGCCCCCGGGGACAAGCTGCCCCCGGCCCGGGAGCTCTCCCGGGCCCTGGGGGTGAACACCAACACCGTCCTGCGCGGGCTGCGCACGCTGCGCGACGAGGGGGTGCTGGAGTTCCGCCGGGGCCGCGGCATCACGATCGCGACCGGCGCCGACACCCGCTCCGAACTGGTGGACCGGGTACGGCAGTTGGTCGAGGACGCGGCCCGGGCCGGCTACAGCAGGAACGATCTCGTGGACATGATCAGGGGGATGTCGTGACGGACTCGGGGAACACCACGGAACCGACCACGGAACCGGCCGCCGCACGGCCACCGGCACCCGGTGGCGCCGTCTGGGCCGCGGCGGCCTGGTCGGTCGGGGTGCTGGCGCTGCTGGTCGCCCTGCCGCTGGTGGCGCGCCACCGGCTGCCGGACCCACTGGCCACCCACTGGGGCGGGCGGGAACCCGACGGCTCGATGTCGCTGACGGCGGCCACGGTCTTCCCGGCCGCGTTCTGGGCGGTCCTGGTGCTGATCTCGGTGGTCCTGCGGCGGTACTGGGCCGGCCGGACGCCCGGGGCCGCGTCGGCGATGCTGGCGGCCGGCGGGGTGCTGCTGACGGGGGCGCAGGCCTCCATCGTGCACGCCAACCTGGACCGCGCCCGCTGGCAGGACGCCGCCCCGATGGGCATCGAGGTGGTCCTGATCCTGCTGGCCACCGGCCTCGCCGGGCTGCTGGCGGTGCTGGCGGGCCGGCGCTACGGCGGCCGTCCGGAGCGGCACCCGGCGGCCGGGGCACCGGCGCTAGAGGTACCGCCGGGCGAGCAGGTCGTCTGGCTCTCCCAGGCCGCCAACCCGTGGCTGCAGCTGTCCGCCGCGGTGCTCGGGCTGCTCTCGGTGGCGGGGGTGCTGCTCACCGCGAGCGGGGTCGTCGACCTGGACTGGGTGCTGGTGCTGCCGCTCGCCGTCGGCGCCCTCGCGCTCCTCGGCTGCTCCTCGGTGCGGGCCCGGGTGACCGCCCGCGGCCTGACCGTCGGCTTCGGCCCGTTCGGGTGGCCCGCCCGCCGCTGGTCCCCCGCCGAGCTCGACTCCGCCCGCGCCGAGCGGCGCACCGCCGCGCAGTCGGGCGGCTGGGGCTACCGGATCAACGGGCTCGGCACCACCGTGATGGTGCGCCCGGGCGTCTGCCTGGTGGTCCGCACCCGTCGGGGCACGGACTTCGCGGTCAGCGTCGACGACGCCGAGCGCGGGGCCGCACTGCTCAACGCGCTGATCGCCCGCACCCGGCAGCCCACCGGCTGAATCGTTTCGGCGGCGGGGTACCCGGCGGTCCGGTCACCACGACCGGGCCGCCTCGCCGTTCCGACTCCCCTCGCCGCACTCACCCCCGCTCCCCTCAGGACTCCCCCGCGCGCAGTTCGGTGGCGATCTGCCGCCGTCCGGCGACCAGCGTCTCCAGCACCACCCCGAGGCAGGCCACCAGCGTCAGGCCCGCGGTGGGCAGCAGCACCGGCAGCGGCGCGGGATCGAGGGAGCCGCCCGTCCCGGCCCCGACCAGGGTCGAGAGGTCGAAGGCCGGCCCCAGCAGGACGGCCGCCAGCACCGCGACCCCGGCGCCGCCGGCGGAGGCCGCCAGGGTCCGCGGCAGCGCCTCGGCGATGATCAGCGCCAGCCCCTGCCGGGGCCGCAGGCCCATGGTGCGCAGGCGGGCGAGCACCGCCGTACGGTCGGGCGCGGCCCGCAGCAGCGTCAACAGGACCGCGAGGACGGCGAATCCGGCGCTGGCCGGGGCCGCGTACCAGAACAGCCGTCCGGCGGCCTGCTGCAACGGGTCGTCGGCGAGCTGCGCGGCGTACTCGCGGCTGCTGCCGACCCGGTAGGCGGGCGGCAGGCCGTGGCTGCCCCGGCCGGCCGCCGCGGCCTCGTCCGCGATCAGCTTGTCGAGGCCGGTCGGCTCGACCAGGCCCCGCTCCAGGAGGAGCGACCTGATCCGCCCGGGGTCGAGGCCGTCGCCGACGGCCAGCCACCCGGTCCACCGGCCGAGTTCCGGCAGGCGCTCCACGGCGGGGCCGCTGGGCACCACGACGAACGGCTGCTCCGGCTCCGGCAGCGCCGGGGTCGCGGTGACGATCCCGGCGACGGTGGTGCGCAGTTCGCTCGCGGTGGACAGGTGCAGCGTCGGCGCGCCGGCGGCCAGGCGCGCGGCCAGGTCGCGGCTGAACAGCGCGGGTACCGGGGTGTCCGGGCCGCCGGGGGTGCCGGCGAGCTTCGCCGGGTCGAACGCGCCGGCCCCGAGGGTGCGGGCGATCGCGGCGTACGCGGTCGGCTCGGCGACCACCAGGGTCACCTTGGTGTAGTCGTTGGGGCCGGCGCCGACGAACCGCGCGCGCTGGTCCACCCGGACCGCGGTCGCGCTCCGGGCCTCCGGAAGTCCGCCCACGGCCTTGAGGAACGGGTCCGGCAGGGTCGCGTAGTCCGGGACGGAGACGGCGATGTCGCCGCCGGTCGCGACCCGTCCGGCGTGCAGCCTGCCGTGGTCCACGGAGGCGAGCAGGGTGGCGCCGAAGCCGGTCGCGGTGACGGCGATCAGCAGGGCGAGCAGCGGCAGCGCGGAGGGCCGGCGGCGGCCGGAGCCGTCCCGGGCGGCCCGGGCGAGGCCGAGGAAGCCGATCAGGCCCCGGCCGCGGCCGACGAGCCCGGCCAGCCGGCCGGTCGCGACCGGCTCGATCCGCGCCAGCAGCAGCCCGCCGGCGACGGCGAGCAGCAGCGGGGCGGCCACCAGCAGCGGGTCCACGCCCCGGCCGGAGTGGCCGACGCCGCGCCGGCGGACCTCGGCCACCGCCACGGCGGTGACGGCCAGCAGCGCGAGTTCGCCGACCACCCGGCGCCCGCGGCCGGTCGGCCGGGGGCGGTCCCACAGCAGGGCGGCGCGGGCCGGGAGGGCGAGCAGCGCGAGCAGGGTCGTGCCGAGGCCGGCCGCCACCGCGAGGCCCCAGCGCGGGGTGGGCAGCAGCACCAGGGCGAGCACCGCCCCGAGCGCGGCGGCGGGCAGCACGGTCACCGCGCCCTCGCCGAGCAGCCGCAGCAGCACCCCGCCGCGCGAGCCGCCGCGGGCCCGGAGCAGCCCGAGTTCGGCGGCGCGGCGGTCGGTGCCGAGCGCGGCGGCCAGGCAGAGCACCACCACGGCGACGCCCGCGACGCCGGCCGGCCCGATCGCGCTCAGCGCCATCGCGGCCCGGTAGCGCTCGGCCGCCCGGTCGAGGATGACGGGCAGCGTCGAGACGGTCCGCAGGTCGGCGCGCCCGGTCTCGGTGGCCAGGGCCGCGACGCCCGGCCCGGACACGAGGGGCAGGACGTCGGCGCGGGTCCGCTCCAGCCGGTCGGCGCGCAGCGGGGCGGGGTCCACGGCCACCCGCCAGAAGTTCTGGACGGACGTGCCCCAGCCGGTCAGCCCGGCCAGGCTGTCGCCGTCGACGAAGCCGGTGGCCCCCAGCCAGTTGCCGTGCTCCAGGTCGATGTTCAGGCAGGGGCGGTCCGGGCAGCCGAGGCCGGTCCAGAACGGGTCCAGCGGGTCGTTGACCCGGAACAGGCCGGTCACCACGGCGGTCCGCCGGCTGTCGGGGCCGGTGCTGCCGCTGTCGACGACGTCACCGACCTTGATGCCGACCAGTTCGGCGGCCGTCCGGCTGACCATCACCGGCAGCGGAGCTCCGGCGGTGGCGGGGCCCGGGCGGCTGCCCTCGGTCAGGGTGACCCGGTCGGCGAGGCCGGCCAGGTGGGCCAGGGAGAGCCTGGGCGGGGCGCTGTCGCTCACCCGGCGGTAGCCCGGGTTGAACATCGGGACGGAATCGGTCACGGAGCCGTGCGCCAGGCCCGCCGGGGACAGCGCGAGCTTCCCGCCGACCCGTTCGACGAGCTGCCGGTCGACGGCGTCGAGGTCGGCGGCGGTGTCGCTCGGCCGGGCCTTGGAGGAGAAGTGCAGGCTGGTCGCGTGGATGCCCTGCCGGTGCACGTAGTCCCGCAGCGCCGCGTCCGCGCCCCGGTCGGTGACGCGGGGGACGGCCACGGACAGCAGGACGGTGACGAACGCGAGGGCCGCCGTCAGCAGGGCGGTGCCCGGGTCGGCGCGCAGCCGGGTGCGGACCCAGTGCGCCGGGCGGTGGGCGGCCCCGGGGGTGCCGGCCTTGGCGGTCACGTCTCCTCCACGAGGCGCAGCAGGACGGCGGCCGCCGGAGGGGCCGCGGGTGGACGCGTCGTGCGCGCACCGCGCACGGATCACCGGCGACCGGTCGCCGGACGATGCTGTCAGATCCGATCACCGATCGGAAGGGAATGGTACAGATCGATCCCGGCTCGTCCAGGCACGGTTGGGGCTGGTGGGGGCCGCTGTCCCGCTCTCCGCGCGGGAGTTGAACCGTCGGGCCCTCCGGGTCCGTAGTGGATGGTCGTCCGGGGCGCTCCGGACGGTCATCGGGGGTCTAAACCGCTCAAATCGGTGGTGCTTCGAACGCCAATGCGGGTACACCAGTTGACGGTCGCTCAGGTGTGTGGCGGCGCCCGTCCGACGCCGCCCCACCCCGTCCCGCGCGGCCGGAGGACGAGCGGGCCCACGCGCCCGTGCGAAAGGCAAGGAGGCGTCCGTGACTCACGACGTGCGCACGCAGAACTCCCCCGCTGTCCGGCGGAGCACCCAGGACGTTCGGACCATCGCGATCCTGCGCCTCGGCGTCGGCCTGATCGGCATCCTGCTGCCGGTGGCCCTGCCGTTCGGCAACTGGCTGGCCGCCGAGCTGACGGGGCGCGGCACCGACGGCTTCTGGCCGAACTCGATGAGCGGCGCGTACTACACCGACACCCGGAACGTCTTCGTCGGCGCGCTGTGCGCCCTCGGGGTGTTCCTGATCTGCTACCGCTTCGACCGCCGGGACGACCGCTGGAGCACGGCGGCCGGGTTCTTCGCGCTCGGGGTCGCGCTCTGCCCGACGTACACCGGGGGCGGGTCCGGCCTCGACCGCACCGTCGGGGTGTTCCACCTGGTCTTCGCCGGCCTGCTGTTCGTCATGCTGGCGGTCTTCTGCCTCTACTCCTTCCGCAACCCCCGCTCCGCCCAGCCGGCCCGGGTGGGCACGGCGTACCTGGTGGCCGGGGTGGTGATCCTGGCCGCCCTGGCGCTCTCGCTGCTGGCCGGGGTGACGGGCGTCGGCTCCGACTGGCCGGTGCGGCCGCTGTACCTGGGCGAGTGGCTGGCCACCTGGGCCTTCGGCCTCGCCTGGACGGGCGCCGCCCTCGAACTCGCGGCGCACGGGCGGCGCGACGCCGACAGCGCCGTGGTCCCCCGTCAGCCGGGCGCCGACGCGCTCGACCCGAAGCACCCGGAGGCGCGCGCCTGAGACCCTGTCATTCCCGTGCGGCGGGCGACCGTTACCATGCGCACCATGAACCGCCACCAGGGCGGTTGGTGACGGATGCCCAGCGGCGGGAGAACGAACATGGCGAACGAGGTCCGGGCAGAGCACGGTCCGCGCGAGGACTACCCGTCGGTGGACCTGCGGATGGACGTTCCGCACTCCGCCCGGGTCTACGACTACCTCATCGGCGGCAAGACCAACTTCGAGGCGGACCGGGTCGCGGCGCACGCCTCGGTGCGGGCCTGGCCGGCGCTGCCGACCTCGATGCGCACCACCCGCGAGTTCATGCAGCGCTCGGTGCGCAGACTCGCCGAGCAGTACGGCGTACGGCAGTTCCTCGACATCGGCACCGGCATCCCGACCTCGCCGAACGTGCACGAGGTCGCCCAGGCGGTCGACCCCGAGGCCCGGGTCGCCTACGTGGACAACGACCCGATCGTGCTGACCCACGCGCGGGCCCTGATGGACAGCACGCCCGAGGGCCGCACCTGTTACGTGGAGGCCGACTTCCGCGACCCGGAGTCGATCATCGGCAACCCCCGGCTGCGCGAGGTGCTCGACTTCTCGCAGCCGGTGGCGCTGTCGCTGATCGCGATCGTCCACTTCGTGCTGGACGAGGACGACCCGCGGGGCATCGTGCGCCGCTTCATGGACGCCCTGGCCCCCGGCAGCTTCCTCGCCCTGACGGTCTTCACCGGGGACACCGACCCGGTGGGCGTGGGCGGCGTCGGCCGTGAGTACAACGCGCGCGGCATCCCGCTCCAGATCCGCGACAAGGCCGAGACGGAGGCCTTCTTCGACGGCTACGAGCTGCTCGACCCGGGCGTCACGCTGGTGCACCACTGGCGGCCGGACGCCGGTGCCGCGCCCGTCCGCGACCAGGACATCGCGATGTACGCGGGCGTGGCGATCAAGCGCTGAATCGTTTCTGCGGCGGGCCCGGTCAGCCGGACACCGAGACCAGGCCCGCCTCGTAGGCCAGGATGACCAGCTGCACCCGGTCCCGGGCGTCGAGCTTGGCCAGCAGCCGGGTCATGTAGGTCTTGACGGTCGCGATGCTGAGCACCAGTTCGGCGGCGATCTCGGTGTTGGACAGGCCCCGGCCGACCAGGGTCAGGATCTCGCGCTCGCGCCCGGTGATCGCCGCCAGCCGCCGCTCGGCGGCGACCCCGGCGGCGGCGGTGACACCCCGGGCACCCTGGCCGGGCCCGCCGGGCCCCGACCGCGACGGACGGCCCCCGACGAACGCCCCGATCAGCCGCCGGGTGACGCCCGGCGCGATCAGCGCGTCCCCGGCGGCGACCACCCGCACCGCGCCGAGGATGTCGTCCAGCGCCATGTCCTTGACCAGGAAGCCGGACGCCCCGGCGTGCAGCGCCGCGTACACGTGCTCGTCCTCGTCGAAGGTGGTGAGCACCACCACCCTGGTCGGCCCGCCGTCGGCGGTCACCAACCTGGTCGCCTCGATGCCGTCCATGCCGGGCATCCGGATGTCCATCACCACGACGTCCGGCCGCAGTTCGGCGGCCAGCCGGACGGCCTCCGCCCCGGTGCCGGCCTCGCCGACCACCTCGACGTCCGCCGTCTCCGCGATCACCATCTCCAGCGCGGCGCGCACCAGCGGCTGGTCGTCGACCAGCAGGACCCGGATCACGCGCCCGCCTCCCCGGCCGACGAACCCGACGAGCCCGACGAACCCGACGAGCCCGGTACCGACACCGATACCGCCACCGGCACCGGCAGCCGGGCGGCCACCCGGAAGCCGCCCCCGGGCAGCGGCCCGGCCTCGAACTCCCCGCGCAGCAGGGCGACCCGCTCCCGCAGCCCGGCCAGCCCGAACCCGCCGCCGGCCCCCCGGACCGGACCCAGGCCCCGGCCCCGGTCGGTGACCTCGACGGACAGCTCCCCCGCCGTCCGGTGGTCCACCGCCACCACACAGGCGTCGGTGTCCGCGTGCCGCACCACATTGGTGACCGACTCCTGGACGATCCGGAAGGCCGCGAGGTCCACCTCCGGCGGCAGCGGCCCCGGTTCGCCGCGCCGCCGCAGCTCCACCCGCACCCCGGCCGCGGTGGTCGCCCCGGCCAGCCGGTCGAGGTCGGCCAGGCCCTGCGGCACCGGGGCCGAGGCCTCGCCGTCGGCCTCCCGCAGCGCGACCAGCATTCTGCGCAGCGCCGCCAGGGTGTCCCGCCCGGCCGCCTCGATCTCGCCCAGCGCCTGCTTGGCCCGCTCCGGCCGACGGTCGATCACCCGGCGGGCGGCGCCCGCCTGGAGGGCGACGATGCCGAGGCTGTGCGCGACGGTGTCGTGCATCTCGCGGGCGATCCGCAGCCGTTCGGCGGTGACCGCCTCCTCGGCCGCCCGGGCGCCGAGCGCCGCCGCGTGCTCCCGGTTCTGCCGCCCCGAGCGGCCGACCAGCCAGGCGACCAGCGCGAGCAGCGCGGCGCCGTCGGCCGAGCCGATGTGGGTGCCGGTGAAGATGCCCACCGTGTTGCCGTGCACCATGCCGATGTGCGCCACCAGGAGGGCCATCACCAGCGTGAAGGCGGCCCGCGAGGTGCGGCGCGGCCGGGTCGCGGTGATCAGGCAGAGCGCGACGTCCACGGCGAGCAGCGCGCCGGGCGGCACCTGGGCGCCGCCGGCCCACCCGTCGGTCTCGGTGAACGCGGCGATCAGCAGCAGGACGACGGAGAGCACCGGCAGCCGTCGCACCAGCGCCGCGCCCGCGAAGGCCACCACCGTGTCGGCCAGGGTGAACGCCCAGCCGCCGTGCGCGGCGGCGCCGGGGTGCTGCGAGGCGTCGCCGCCGAGCCGGACGGCGGGGTAGCCGGCGGCCACGCACCAGGCGAGGCCGACCCAGACCTCGGGCGGGACGCGCCGGAGCAGCGGCGGGGAGGGCGTCGATGACATGGTCCAAGATCGTAACGACGGTCCGGCGAGGCCGTCATCCAGCCGTGGTTGTACGGCCGGGGGTGACGGGCACTGTCGACGCCGGTCCGATGCTGCCGTACGGGCCGGACGGGCACCGTGGAGCCCATGATCGAAGTCACCGAGCTGACGAAGCGCTACGGCCGCGGCCACCGCGTCCGCACCGCCGTCGACCGTCTCTCCTTCACCGTCCGGCCCGGCCGGGTCACCGGCTTCCTCGGCCCCAACGGCGCCGGCAAGTCCACCACCCTGCGGCTGGTCCTCGGCCTGAGCGCCCCCACCTCCGGCGCCGTCACCGTCGACGGCCGCCCCTTCCGCGGCAGGCCGCGCGGCCTGCGGCACGCCGGCGCGCTGCTCGACGCGGGCGACGCCCACGGCGGGCGGACCGGCCGGGCCCACCTGCGGGCGCTCGCCTGCACCAACGCGATCCCGGCCGCCCGGGTCGAGCAGGTGCTGCACGAGGTCGGGCTCGCTGAGGCGGGCGGGCGCCGGATCGGCGGCTACTCGCTGGGCATGAGGCAGCGGCTCGGCATCGCCGGCGCGCTGCTCGGCGACCCGCCGGTGCTGCTCTTCGACGAACCGCTCAACGGGCTGGACCCGGAGGGCGTGCTCTGGGTGCGCGGGCTGTTCCGCCGGCTCGCCGCCGAGGGGCGCACCGTCTTCGTCTCCAGCCACATGATGGCCGAGATGGAGCACACCGCCGACCACCTGGTGGTGGTCGGACGCGGCCGGCTGCTCGCGGACGAGAGCCTGTCCGCATTCGCCGCCCGGGCCGGCCGGGGCACCGTCACCGTCCGGGCCGCCGAACCCGACCGGCTGGCGGCCGTGTTGACGGCGGCCGGCGCCGCCGTGCGGCCCGGCCCGGACGGCGCCCTCGCGGCGACCGGCGTGGACGCCACCCGGATCGGCGAACTCGCCCTGGAGCACCGCCTGTTGCTGCACGCCCTGACCCCCAGGGGCGCCTCCCTGGAGGAGGCGTTCATGGACCTGACCGCCGACAGCGTCGAGTACCCCGCCGGAGAGCCCCGTTGAACACCTCCTCGAACACCCCGCTGGGCACCGTTCCCGCCGACCCCCGCACCGGCACCCGCGCCGACACCCGCGCCGCCGAGCCGCGCGCCCGGTTCGGCGACCTGCTGGCCGCCGAGTGGATCAAGTTCTGGTCGCTGCGCTCCGTCCCCTGGGTGCTCGGCCTCAGCGCCCTGGCGATCGTCGCCGCCGGCCTCAAGTCCGCGCTGTACACCCGCGACCACTACACGCCGGGCGAGGACGACCCGGTGATGATGGCGCAGGTGGCGCTGAACAACGCCTTCGGTGCCGCCTCCGCCGACATCCTGATGCTGGTCGCGGGCGGCCTCGGCGCGCTCGTCATCACGGGCGAGTACGCGACCGGGCTGATCCGCACCACCCTGGCCGCCGTGCCCGACCGCCGGGCGGTGCTCGCCGCCAAGGCCTGCGTGCTGGCCGCCGTCCTGTCCGGCTACGGCGTGCTCGCCGTCGGCGCCTCCTTCGGCATCAGCCAGGCGGTCCTGTCCGGGACCGGCATCGGGCAGTCCGTCACGGACCCAGCCGCGCTGCGGTACATCACGGCGGCAGTGCTGTTCGGCCCGGTCTGCGCCCTGGTCGGACTCGGCCTCGGCGCGCTGATCCGGCACAGCGCGGGGGCCGTGGTGGGCACCGTCGTGGTGCTGTTCTTCATCCCCTCGCTGGTCACCGAGCGCTACCGGTGGAGCGCCGACCTGCTGCACGCCCTGCCGCTGTCCGCCTGGCAGCGCCTGGCCCGGACCACCCTGACGGGCCTGCGGCCGTCCGAGTACCCGGCCACCGTCACGGGGGCCTGGACCACCTACGCGGTGTGGGCGCTGGCCTCGGTCGCCGTCGCGGCGGCCGCCGTCCACCGCCGGGACCACTGACGGGACCACCGCCGGGACCGCTGACGGCCGATCCGCGCGCCGGGCCGCCCGGCCGGCGCGCTACGGCCGCCCGGTGCGCTCCTACGGCCGGCCGCCCCGGCCCGAGGCCAGGTCGGCGACCGCCACCAGCAGCGCCGCCAGCACCAGCCCGGCCGCGACCGTCACACCCAGCTGGAAGGCCAGCGACCAGTCCGGGCGGGGCCCCGCGGCATGGGCGAAGAACACCGAGCCGACGACGGCGATGCCCACCGCCGAGCCGACCCGCTGCGCGGTCTGCAGCACCCCGCCCGCGCTGCCCGCCCGGGCCACCGGCACCTGCTGGAGGGTCAGCGTCTGGTTCGGGGCGATCACCAGTCCGCTGCCCACCCCGGCGACCAGCAGCGGCAGCGCCGTCGTCCAGCCCACCCGGGGCCCCGACCACAGCTGCACCGCGAGCGCCGAGGCCAGCAGCCCGGCCAGCACCAGCACCAGTCCGGCCACCACCAGCCGCCGCCCCAGCCGGCTCACCAGGCGCCCGCCCACCGCCGCGGACACCCCCGAGCCGACCGCGAACGGCGTGATCGCCAGGCCCGCCGTCAGCGCCGAGTAGTGCAGGCCCGCCTGGAGGTAGAGCGTGAAGATGAAGAAGATCGCGGTGAACCCGGCGAAGTACACCAGCGACAGCAGCACCCCCGCCGCGTACGGCCGCACCGCGAACAGCGCCATGCTCACCAGCGGTTCGCGCCGCCGCCCGTAGTGCAGCTCCCAGCCGACGAAGGCGGCGAGCAGCACCGCCGCCAGCGGCAGCAGCAGCCAGCGGGTCGGGCCGTGCCACTGCTGCGCCTGGACGAACGGCAGCAGCAGCGAGACCGTCCCGGCGCCGAGCAGCAGCACGCCGACCGGGTCGAAGTCCCGGTGCCCGGCCCGGTCGCCGGCGGGCGGGGGCGCGGGGAGCAGCCGGTAGGCGACGGGCAGCGCGGCGACGCCGATCGGCAGGTTGACCAGGAACACCCAGCGCCAGCCGTCCTGCGGGCCGACCACGTGGATCAGCAGCCCGCCGAGCAGCGGCCCGACGGCGGTGGACAGCCCGATCGTCGCGCCGAGCGCGCCGAACGCCCGGCCGCGCTCGGGGCCCTGGAACAGCACCTGGATGAAGCCGGACACCTGCGGCACCAGCACCCCGCCGGCCGCGCCCTGGAACAGCCGGGCCAGCACCAGCCACTCCTGGCTCTGCGCCGCCCCGGCGAGCGCGCTGGCCACGGTGAACAGGGCGAGCCCGGCGAGGAAGACGGCCCGCCGGCTGCGCGCGTCGCCGAGCCGCCCGGAGGGCACCAGCACCAGGCCGAAGGCCAGCGCGTAGCCGCTGAGCACCCACTGCAGGCCGCTGTCGGACATGTGCAGCCCGGCCCGTACGGTCGGCAGCGCGACGTTGACGATGCTGACGTCCAGCAGGGTCATGAAGCCGGCGACCAGGCAGACCGCGAGCGCCCGCCAGCGACGGGCGGCGGCCCGGCCGCCCACGGCGGTGGCGCCGGGCTGCGCCGGGTGCGCGGTGCTGCGCGGGGGGTCGGCGTTCATGGGAGCCCCTTCCCGGGGGCCGGGGCGTCGTGGCACCCGGACGAACGTCGGTCGGCTTCGACCGGCTTCGAATCAGATTCGTTCGAATTCGCTCGGCTTCGTCCGGCTCATCGTCGCCCGGCCCGTCCGGGGCCGCCACCGGGGCCGCCACCGGGTCACCGGCCGGGCCTCGACCGGGCCTCGGCCGGGAAGGCTGCCCGGGCCGCCGTCACCCGGCCTCACCCGGACGGCCGAACCGGATCGCGGCCGCCGCCCGCACCCCGGAGGCTGACGGCATGACCGTCGCCACCGAGACCCCGCCCTCCGCCCCTCCGGTGCTGGACGTCCGGCAGCGGAACGTCGTCTTCGCCACCATCGTGCTCGGCATGCTGCTGGCCGCCCTCGACCAGACCATCGTCGGCACCGCCCTGCCCACCATCGTCTCGGACCTCGGCGGGGCCGCGCACATGTCCTGGGTGGTGACGTCCTATCTGCTGGCCGAGACGGTGGCCACCGTCCTGGCCGGCAAGTTCGGCGACCTGTACGGGCGCAAGCTGCTGTTCCAGATCTCGGCGATCGTCTTCGTCGGCGGCTCGTTCCTGTGCGGCCTGTCCACCAACATGACCCTGCTGATCGCCTGGCGGGCCGTCCAGGGCCTCGGCGCGGGCGGCCTGATGGTCACCGCCATGGCGCTGATCGCGGACGTCATCCCGCTGCGCGAGCGCGGCAAGTACCAGGGCGCGATCGGCGCGGTGTTCGGCGTGGCCACGGTGATCGGGCCGCTGCTGGGCGGGCTGTTCACCGACCACCTGTCCTGGCGCTGGGCGTTCTACGTCAACGTGCCGATCGCGGTCGTGGTGGTCGCCGCGGCCGCCCGGACCATCCCCTCGGTCCGCTCGGCGACCCGCCCGGTCGTCGACTACCTGGGCATCGTGCTGGTCGCGGTCGGCGCCGGCGCGCTGATCCTGGCGACCAGTTGGGGCGGCAACGAGTACCCCTGGGGCTCCGGGGTGATCATCGGCCTGTTCGTCGGCGGCGCGCTGGCGCTCGGCCTGTTCTGCTGGGTGGAGACCCGGGCCGTCGAACCCATGCTGCCGATGCGGCTGTTCCGCAACCCGGTGTTCACGGTCTGCTCGGTGCTCAGCTTCATCGTCGGCTTCGCCATGCTCGGCGCGCTGACCTTCCTGCCGACCTTCCTCCAGTACGTGGACGGCGACTCGGCGACCGTCTCCGGCGTCCGGACGCTGCCGATGGTGATCGGTCTGCTGATCGCCTCGGTCGGCAGCGGCAACGCCGTCAGCAAGACCGGGAAGTACCGGCTGTTCCCGATCGTCGGCACCGCGGTGATGACCGTCGGCCTCTACCTGCTCTCCCGGCTGGAACCCGGCACCGGCACCGCGCTGGCCTCGCTCTACATGTTCGTGCTCGGCGCCGGCATCGGGCTGAGCATGCAGGTCCTCACCATCGCCGTGCAGAACACCGTCGACTACGCCGACCTCGGCACCGCCACCTCCGGGGTGACCTTCTTCCGCACCATCGGCAGTTCCTTCGGCACCGCCGTGTTCGGCACCATCTACGCCAACAGCCTGAAGACCGAACTCGCCCACGGGATCGGCACCGCCGCCCGGCTCACCGGCGCCGACCCGGCCGTGCTCGCCCACGCGGCGGAGAGCCCGCAGGGCCTGCACCGCCTGCCGGCCGACCAGGCCGCGCCGATCGTCCAGGCCTACTCCGACGCCCTGCACACCGTGTACCTGTGGACCATCCCGGTGGCCGTGGTCGGCTTCGTGGTGGCGCTCTTCCTCAAACAGGTGCAACTGCGCGACACCGCCAGAGCGGGCTCCACCGACATGGGCGAGGGCTTCGCCCAGCCGACCACCGCCGACTCCGACCCGCACCTGGAGTACTCGGTCTGCAAGATCGTCCGCGGGGTCGACCTCGACACCGTCCGCACCATCGTCTCCGGCGCCGACACCCGGGTGGACCTCGCCGGGGCCTGGGCGCTGATGGAGGTGGCCGGCCACAAGAAGGCCGTCGGCCACGCCTCGCTCGACCTCATCGCCGCCCGCAAACGGGTACCGCCCGAGGTCCTGGAACCGGTCTTCGACCGGATGGCCGCCGAGGGCTACCTCCGCCGCGACGGCGACCGCCTCTCCCCCACCGAGGCCGGCACCCACGAGGTCCGCACCCTCGCGGGCGCCTGGTCCGACTGGCTCAACGCCCGCCTCGACGCCGACGCCGGCCGCCCCCGCAGCCCCCGGCTCAGGGCCGCCGCCGACACCATCGCCTGGCGCCTCCTGGTCGAGGACCTCGCCAACGGCCTCCCCGCCCACGCCCGCCCCAAGGACGACGCCAAGGTCTGACAGCAGGCCGCCGCCCCGCCCGGGGATGGGCGGGGGCGGCGGCGGTGGTGGGGTCAGCGGGAGGCCTCGGCGGGGGCCGTGCGGCGGGAGGAGAGGGTGATCACGGCGAGGCTGGCGAGGGCGAGGGCCGTCACCACGCTGAGCATCACGGTGTAGGAGGCCAGCGAGGAGAGCGCCGCGAGCACCGCGGGGAGCAGGAAGCCGGAGTAGCAGAGCGCGTAGTAGACGCCGGTGATGCCGGCCAGGTCGTCGGGGGTGACGATGCGCTGGATCTCCAGCAGGCCGGAGACCACCCCGATGCCGTAGGCGGCGCCGAGGAGGACCGCGCCGGCCAGGCCGAGCAGCGGGGAGCGCAGCGCCGCGTCGGCGGCGCAGACGGCCATGCCGCAGGCCATCAGCACCATGGAGACGATGACGCCGCGCGCCGAGGAGAGCGAGTCCAGGCGCTTGGCGAAGGGCTGGACGAGGGCGCCGGTGCCGAGGGTGAGGACGGTCAGCAGGGTCGCGTAGGCCAGCGACCAGTGGCCGAGCCGGTCGCCGACCAGCTGCGGGGTCACCGCGTACGCGACGCCGGCCGAGCCGAACACCCAGGGGGCCATCGGCAGGACCACCCGGACGAAGCGCCGGTGCCCGGCCGCCGGGACCTTGAGGTCGGCCCAGAGGCCGCGGACGGCGGCGGTCGCCCGCGCCCGGGTCTCGACGGCCTTCGGGAGCAGGAACAACGCGGGCAGGGTGACCAGCAGGTGGGCGAGGTACGGGGTGACCATCGGCCAGGGGCCCCACTGGGCGAGCACGCCGGCCACCCCGGCGCCGAGGCCGAAGCCGAGGGTCAGGGCGAGGGAGGCGCGGCGGGCGCCGGCCCCCTGGTCGGCGGTCGGGTCGTGCGGGGCCTGGGAGAGCTCCTTGACCCAGCTGGTGCCGACGGCCATCGCGATGCCGACGGCTATGCCAGTGAGGAACCGCCCGGCGTAGATGGGGAGTTCACCGGTCACGCCGCCGCACAGCACCCCGCTGGCGGCGAGCGAGGCGGCCACCGCGCCGATCATCAGCGGGCGGCGCCCGTAGCGGTCCGAGGCGGCGCCGCCGACCAGCAGTCCGGGGACCAGCCCGAGGACGTACGCCCCCAGGAAGGCGTCCACGGTGACCTCCGAGTAGCCGCCGAGGTGGCGGTACATCAGCAGCAGCGGGGTGAACTGGTTGCCGCCCCACCCGCAGCAGAACATGGCCAGGGCGGCGAGCAGCCACGGCCGCCCCCGGCCGGAGGGTGCGACGGGACCGGCGGACGGTGGCCGGGTGGTGCTCATGGTGGTGCTGCTCCTTGTCGGATGGGAGGTCCCGGCGGTCCGTCGGGGCTGTGCGCGCGAAACGCCCGTCGGTGCGCGAACGCGTCGGCGCGCGATGGGGGAAGGTCAGCGGTCGGTGACGGCGCGGTGGGCGTCCAGGTGGGCGCGCAGGGCGGCGGTGAAGCCCTCGGCGTCGCGGGCGGCGATCCGTTCGACGAGCACGGTGTGCTCCTCGACCAGCGAGGCCAGCCGCTGCCGCTGCCCCTCCGGCTGCACCTGGAGCAGCTGGACGGCCATCCGGCGCTGGCGGTCGCGCAGCGTCCCGTAGAACCGTTCGGCGAGCTCGTTGCCGGAGGCCGTCACGATGCCCCGGTGGAAGGCCTCGTCGGCGTCGGCGAAGGCCCCGAGGTCGGCCCGGCGGGCGGGTTCGCGCTGCTGGTCGATCAGCTCGGACAGCTGCCGGACGAGCGCGTCGAGGCCGTCGGGGCGGCGGGTGATCCGGCGGACGGCGGTGCTCTCCAGCGCCTCGCGCAGTTCCAGCACGTCCTCGGCCTCGCCGGGGCCGACCGGCACCACCACGGCTCCGCGCTTGGGGAAGAGCTGGAGCAGGCCCTCGGCCTGCAGCCGCAGGAAGGCCTCCCGGACCGGGGTGCGGCTGAGCGAGGCGCGCTCGGCGATCTCGCCCTCGCTGATCAGCGTGCCGCCGGGGAGGCCGCCGCCGAGGATGAGGTCCTTGGTCAGGTCGTACGCGCGGTCCGCGGCCGGGACGCGGGCGGGGGGCGGGGTGTCGGCCATGGACCACACCGTAGCACCATAGATGCAAGCTTAGATGCAACAGTCGGGACAGAGCCGTGACCCGGGCCGGGAGCATCGGTTTCGGTACTGCTCAGGGCCGGAAGAATGCGCTTTCTCACCCCCTCCCGCAGGGCCGAGGATGGGCGGGGCCAACCAGCCTGCCGGGAGGAAGCCTTGTCCCCTGTGTCCCCAGCCCTGCCGCCCCTCGACCCGGCCCTGCCGCCCGTCGACCCGGGCCTGCTGCCGCTCACCGCCGAGTTCCGCCCCGAGGGCCTGGCCGTCGGCGGCGTGCTCCTGGACGAGGCGGCCCGCCGGTACGGCACGCCGCTGTTCGTCTACGACGAGGAGCACCTGCGCCGGCGCTGCCGGGAGGCGGTGGCCGCCTTCGGCCGGGGCAACGTCGCCTACGCCTCCAAGGCCTTCCTCTGCACCGCGATGGCCCGCCTCGCCACCGAGGAGGGCCTGCTGCTGGACGTCGCCTCCGGCGGCGAGCTGCGCACCGCGCTGTACGCCGGGGTCGACCCGGACCGGATCGTGCTGCACGGCAACAACAAGGACGAGGCCGAGCTGCGCACCGCGCTGACCGTCGGCCTGCGCCACATCGTGGTGGACAGCTTCGACGAGCTGGACCGGATCGAGCGGCTGCACCGCGAGGAGGGCCTGCCCCCGGCCCGGGTCCAGCTGCGGGTGGCGCCCGGGGTCGCGGCCGGCGCCCACCAGGCCATCCAGACCGGCGGCCACGACTCCAAGTTCGGCTTCGGCCTGGCCGACGGCGCCGCCGCGGCCGCGGTGCGCCGCGCCCGGGGCTCCGCCGCCGTACGGCTGGAGGGCGTCCACGCCCACGTCGGCTCCCAGGTGCTGGACCCGGCCGAGCTGGCCGACGGCGCCGCCGCCGTGGCCCGGTTCGCGGTGGAGCACGGACTGCGCCGGCTGACCGTCGGCGGCGGCCTGGGCGTGGCCTACCTGAGCGGGCAGAGCGCCCCCTCCTTCGCGGTCTGGGCCGAGCGGGTCCGCGCGGCGGTGCGCGGCGCGGGCTGGAGCGGCGAGGTGGGCGTCGAGCCCGGCCGCTCGATCGCCGCCCGGGCCGGGCTGACGCTGTACCGGGTCGGCACCGTCAAGCGGATCGAGGGCGTGCGCACGTACGTCAGCGTGGACGGCGGGATGAGCGACAACCTGCGCCCGGCGCTGTACGGCGCCCGCTACGAGGCCTTCCTGCCGCGCTGCCCCGAGGCGCCCCGGCCGGGGCACGCCCGGCTGGTCGGCAAGCACTGCGAGAGCGGCGACGTGATCATCGACGACGCCGCACTCCCCGCCGACCTGCGGGTCGGCGACCTGCTGGCCACCCCGGTGACCGGCGCCTACGGCTACGCCATGGCGTCCAACTACAACAAGCTGCCGCGGCCCGCCGTGGTCTTCGTCCGCAACGGCGAGGCCCGCCTGGTGGTGCGCCGGGAGACCGAGCACGACCTGCTCCGGCTGGACGTGGCCGCCGGCGACGGCCTCGGGGAACCGGTGGCTGCGCAGCGGTCGCATGCCGTCTAACCTGGGCCGATGCTGAACAGCGCCCGACTGCACGTCCTCCTGGAGATCGCCCGCCGGGGCACCATCGTGGCCGCGGCGCAGGCCCTGCACCTGAGCCCGTCCGCCATCTCGCACCAGCTCGCCCGCCTGGAGCAGGAGCTGGGTGTCGCGCTGGTGGAACGGGCTCCGCAGTCCCTGCGCCTGACGCCCGCGGGTGTCCGGCTGGCCGAGCACGCCCAGGCGATCGCCGATCTGATGGCCGTCGCCCAGGACGACCTGCGGGCGCACGCCGAGGGCGCGGCCGGGGTGCTGCGGATCGGCTTCTTCGCCTCCGCCGGGCTGGACCTGCTGCCCCGGGCGCTGGCCGCGTTCTCCGCCGCGAACCCGCAGGTGGAGCTGGAGCTGATCATGGGCCAGCCGCACGAGCTGGTCCCGGACCTGGAGGCCGGCCGGCTGGACGCGGCCGTCGTCTTCGAGCACCCGCTGGACCCGTGGTGCCGCCAGGCGGCGGTGGACGTGCGGATGTACTTCGAGGAGCCGCAGCTGGTCGTGGTGCCGCTGCGGCACCGGCTCGGGCGGCGCTCGCTGGTGCGGCTGGCCGAGCTGGAGGGCGAGAGCTGGATCGGCACCCACGGCGGCAGCACCGGCGAGCCGGTGCTCGAACGCGCCTGCGCGGCCGAGGGGTTCCGCCCCCGGGTGCGCTGCCGCAGCGACCACTACCAGGTGACCATCAACCTCGCGCGGGCCGGCATGGGCGTCGCGCTGATCCCGGCGCTCGGCCTGGCCGACAGCGCCGGGGTGCACGTCTGCCGGCTGGACCATCCGCAGCTGCACCGCCGGATCGGGGTGGCCACCCGGACCACCAACCGCAACCCGGTGCTGCGGTCCTTCCTCGCCGAACTCGGCGCCGCCGCCGGGGAGATCAGGTCGCTGCTCGACATGCGCTGGGCCTGACCTCCCCGGCCCGGAGCCCGTCAGGCCGGCCGCTGGGCCCAGGCCGCGAGGGCGCCGCCGACGTCCCGGATGGCGTGCACGGCGGCCCGCTCGGTGCTGGGCCCGAGCGCCACGTCCCAGTGCGCGACGACCGCGTAGGCCACCCGCCGGGCGCCCACGATGACGCCCGCGTCGGCCCGCACCCCGGTGTCCGTACCGGTCTTGTTGGCCACCAGCAGGCGGCCGGGCAGCGCTTCGGGGAAGCCGGGGGCGTACGGGTCGTGGTCGATCAGCGCGGGCACCAGCCCGTGGTCGGTGTTGGCGCGCATCCAGCCGAGCAGCCGGGCCGAGGCCCCCGGGGTGGCCATGGTGCCCCGGACCGCGAGGGCCACCAGGCGGGCCAGGTCGCGGGCGGTGCCGGTGGCGAAGACCGGCGGGACGTCCGGCCCGCGCTCGTCGCGCACCCGGTCGTGCAGGGTGAGCCGCTCGAGCCCGAGGTCGTGGGCCAGCCGCGCGGTGGCCGGCAGGCCGACCAGCCGCAGCAGGGCGTTGGTGGCGGTATTGTCGCTGACCGCGGCGGTCAGCCAGGCCAGGTCCTCCACCGTCCAGCCGGGGCGGCTGAGCCGGCCGAGCAGGCCGGTGCCGCCGGTGACGTCCTCGGGGAGGATCGCCGCCGGCTGCCCGGCCGCCAGTTCCCCGTTGTCCAGCCGCCGGGCGACCTCGGCGAGCAGCAGCAGCTTGGAGGCGCTGGCGACGGGCAGCACGACGGTGTCGTCCACCCCGACCGCTTCGCCGCCGTCCACGTCGACGGCGGCCACCGCGAGGGTCAGCGGGAGCGCCGCCGAGCTGCGCGCGGCGGCGGCCACCTGGGCGAGGCTCATCGGACCCGCACCACCTCTCCGGCCCGGCTCGCGGTCGGCCGGCCGCCGCGCACCGCGACCCGGCCGGCCACCACGACGGTCTCCACGCCCGCCGGCGCCAGCAGCGGCCGCTCGAAGGTCGCGCCGTCCAGGACGGCCGCCGGGTCCAGCACCACCAGGTCGGCGACGGCGCCGTCCCGGACCACCCCGCGCCCGGCCAGCCGGAACCGCCCGGCGGGCAGGCCGGTCATCTTGTGCACCGCGAGCTCCAGCGGCAGCAGGCCCTGCTCGCGCCCGTAGTGGCCGAGCACCCGGGCGAAGCTGCCCGCCCAACGGGGGTGCGGGCGGCCGGGTTTGGGCACGCCGTCCGAGCCGATCATGGACAGCGGGCTGGCCAGCACCCGGCGGACGTCGTCCTCGCGCATCGAGTGGCTGATGATGGTCACCTCGCCCTGCGCCTCCAGCAGCAGGTCGCTCACGTAGTCGACCGGGTCGGCGCCGCGCTCGGCGGCCAGGTCGGCGATCCGGCGGCCCTCGGCGGTACGGCGGGCGGGCGCGGCGGCGACCGAGATCAGGTCCCAGCCGCCGTTGCCGACGGTGTTCTCCCAGCCCTCGACGCCGTTCGCGATGTCCGCCCGGATCCGGTCCCGCACCTCCTTGCTGCGCAGCCGCTCCAGCAGGGCGGCCGGCCCGCCCTCGCTGGTCCACGGCGGCAGCATCGCGTGCAGCACGGTGCTGCCGGCGGTGTACGGGTAGACGTCGCAGAGCACGTCCACGCCGTCGGCGCGGGCCTGTTCCAGGCGCGGCAAGGTGCGCAGGGTGGCGCCCCAGGCGTGCCGCCCGGCGGTCTTGTGGTGGGAGACCTGGAGCGCCGCGCCGGAGCGCACCGCGATCTCCAGCGCCTCCTCCAGGGCCTTCTCCACCTGGGACATCTCGTCGCGCAGGTGCGTCACGTACGGCTTGCCGTGCCGCGCGGCGACCTTGGCCAGGGCCACGATCTCCTCGGTGTCCGCGTAGACGCCGGGCGGGTAGATCAGGCCGGTGGAGAGGCCGGCCGCGCCCTGGGCCAGCGCCCGGTCGAGCAGGTCGCACATGGCGGCCAGCTCCTCGGGGGCGGGCGGGCGGTCCTCGAAGCCCATCACCCCGGCGCGCAGCGTGCCGTGGCCGACCAGCGAGGCGATGTGGTTGCGGCGCAGTTCGGGCCGCTGGCCGGCCGCGAAGGCGTCGAAGTCCTCGGCGGGCAGCACCGGCCCGAGGCCGAAGGAGACCCGCAGGTGCCCGGCCAGTTCGGGCAGCCGCTCGGGCAGGGCGGGGAACAGGCTGATCCCGCAGTTGCCGCTGATCTCGGTGGTGACGCCCTGGAGCAGCGGGGCGAGCCGCAGTTCGTCCAGGGCGTCGCCGTCGGTGTGGGTGCCGCCGCCGAAGGGGGCGGCGAGCGCGTCCGAGTGGGTGTGGACGTCGATGAAGCCGGGGGTGACGACCCGTCCGGTGACGTCCAGCGTCTCGGCCGCGGCCACCGCGGTGCCCGGCGGCAGGACGGTGACCCGGCCCCCCGCGACGGCGAGGTCGGCCGCGCGGCCGGGCGCCCCGGTGCCGTCCACCAGGGTGCCGCCGCGCAGCAGCAGGTCGGCCGGGGTCGTGGTCACGTCCGCTCCCATCAGTCCTGTCGCTCCCATCAGAGCACCGTCGAGAGGAAGGCCCGGGTGCGGTCGTGCCGCGGGGCGGTGAACACCTCGGCCGGGCTGCCGGCCTCCACGACGGCGCCCTCGTCCATGAAGACGACCCGGTCGGCGACCTCGCGGGCGAAGCCCATCTCGTGGGTGACGACGATCATCGTCATGCCGCTGCGGGCGAGGTCGCGCATCACGCCGAGCACCTCGCCGACCAGCTCCGGGTCGAGCGCGGAGGTGGGCTCGTCGAAGAGCATCAGGGTCGGTTCCATGGCCAGCGCCCGGGCGATCGCCACCCGCTGCTGCTGGCCGCCGGAGAGCTGGGCCGGGTAGTGGTCGGCGCGGTCGGCCAGGCCGACCCGGGCGAGCAGCTCGCGGGCCCGGCGCTCGGCCTCCTGGCGCGGGCGCCCCTTGACCGCGATCGGGCCCTCCATCACGTTCTGCAGCGCGGTGCGGTGCGGGAAGAGGTGGAAGCGCTGGAAGACCATGCCGATCCGCTCGCGCTGGTGGCGGATGTCGCGCGGCCGGCGCTCGCGCAGCCTGCTGCCGGAGGCGCCGTGCGGCTCGTAGCCGACCAGTTCGCCGTCCACCTCGATCCGCCCGGCGTCGATCTTCTCCAGGTGGTTGAAGCAGCGCAGCAGGGTGGACTTGCCGGAGCCGGAGGGGCCGATCACGCAGAGCACCTCCCCCGCCCGGACCTCCAGGTCGATGCCGCGCAGCACCTCCAGGTCCCCGAAGTGCTTGCGCACCTTCCGGGCCGACAGGACCACCTCGGCGGTCGGCTTCGCCGGATCCGTACCCGTCACTTGCCCTCCCCCTTCTTCACGCGCTTCTGTGCTGCGCCGCGCCCCGGCCGCAGGTTGGCCAGCACCCGGCGGTGCAGGGCCGGCGGAGCGCCGGCCGGGTTGAACTTCCGCTCCACCGCGTGCTGGGCGACGCTCGCGATGGTGGTGAGCACCAGGTACCAGAGGGACGCGACGATCAGCAGCGCTATCACCTCGAAGTTGGCGAGGTAGAGGTGCTGGGAGACGGTCATCAGGTCGGCGCCGGCGATGACGGAGACCAGCGAGGTGGTCTTCAGCATCGAGATGAACTGGTTGCCGAACGGCGGGATGATCACCCGCATCGCCTGCGGCAGCACCACCCGGGTGAGGATCTGCCGGTTGGACATGCCGAGCGAGGCGCCGGCCTCGCGCTGCCCGGGGTCGACGCTCTGGATGCCGGCCCGGACGATCTCGGACATGTAGGCGCCCTCGTTGATCGACAGGCCGAGCAGCGCCGCCACGAAGCCGGTGATCAGGGTGTTGGACTGCCAGCTGACCAGCTTGGGCCCGTCGAACGGGATGCCGATGCTGATCTCCGGGAAGAGCAGCGCCAGGTTGAACCAGAAGATCAGCTGGACCAGCAGCGGGGTGCCGCGGAAGAACCAGGTGTACGCCCCGGCGGTGGTCCGCAGCACCGGGCTGTCGGACAGCTGCATCACCGCGACCACCACGCCGATGACGATGCCCACCACCTGGGAGATCAGGGTGAGTTGGACCGTCACCCAGAGCCCTTCCAGGATCACGCCGTCGAACTGGTACCGGGCGACGATGTCCCAGTGCAGGTTGGGGTTGACGATGATCGTCCAGGCCAGCCAGACGGCGACGAAGGCCGCCGCCAGAACGGCGAACCAGCGCGCCGGGCGGGGCCGGCCGGTGACCTCGAAGGCCAGGTCGTCGTCGGCCGCGGTCTCGGCGGTCGGGACTCGGCCGGCCGGTGCGGGCATCGCGGGGTCTCTCATGTCGGTGCTCATCTCGTCGGTGCCGCCGTTCTCACTGCGCCGCGTTGACGGTGGCGCGCTCCACCGCGCTGCCGCCGACCTGGTAGGTGTCCAGCACCTTGCGGTACTCGCCGCTCTCGATCAGCTCCTGGAGCGCCTTCTGCACCGCGTCGCGCAGCCCGGAGTCCTTCTTCGCCACCGCGATGCCCCAGGGCGCCGTCCCGTACTGGTCCGGCAGCACCTCGTAGGAGCCGCTGTTCTGCACGAACATCTGCGCCACCGGGTAGTCCACGATCGTGGCCACGGCCCGCTCGCTGTCCAGCTGGAGCAGCCCGGTCGGGGCGTCCTCGCTCTGCGAGATCGCCATCTTGGTGGCGCACTTGGCGTTCTGCTGCTCGCCGATCTCCAGGTTGGAGCTGCCCTTGGCGAGGACCACCTTCTTGCCGCAGAGGTCCTCCAGGGACTTGATGCCCTCGGGGTTGCCCTTCTTCGTCATGATCACGCCGCCGGTGCGGAAGTAGTCGACGAAGTCGACGGCCTGGCGGCGCTGGGCGCTGTCCGTCATGGAGGACATCACCAGGTCGTAGCGGCCGGCCTGGAGGCCGGGGATCAGGCCGTCGAAGGAGGAGTTGGCGAGCTCCAGCTTCAGGCCGAGCCTCCCGGCGACGGCGGCGGCGAGGTCCGGGTCGACCCCGGTCAGCTCGGTGGTGCCGGGCTTGTACATCTCCATCGGCGGGTAGCCGACGGAGGTGGCGACTCTGAGCACGCCGCTCTGCTTGTTCTTCGCCGGGAGCAGCTCGGCGGCGCTCTTCCCGGCGTTCTGCGCGGCCTGGGCCGCGCCGGCGGCCGGGGAGCCGCCCTGGTCGGAGCGCCCGCAGGCGGTGGCGGCCAGGACGACCAGGGACAGTGCGGCCAGACAGCGCAGGGAACGGGGGCGGTTCATCGGCTACTCCCTCGGGCGGTGACGGTGCGCCGATGCTGGCAGCCGGGTCCGGGTGAACGGAAGATGATGAAGCTATTGCTGCCTCACCAACGATTTTTGTACGGCTGACCGCCCTGTCCTGCGGCTTCCGGCCGTACCGGGCCGGCCTGGTCGCCCGGTCAACCGGTCAGCCGGCCGACCGGTGCGCCGGTCAGCCGGTGAGCCACGGGGCCTCGGGCAGCTTGGCGTCCGGCTGCCGTCCGGCGAGCTCGACGGTGGTGGGGGTGCCCAGCCCCGGCATCCGCATCGTCACCCGGCGCAGCCCGCCGTCGCCGTCGACCCAGTAGGTCAGCGGCGAACGGGCGCCGTCGGGCGCGGCCCCCTGGGCGCGCGGACCGGCGAAGCGGTCGTAGCCCTTGCCGTCGATCCGGTCCCGGCCCAGCCAGCGGGCCCCGGACTGGGCGAGCAGCAGCGGGTTGTCGGGGCGGTCCGCGCCGAGCTGGACCAGCAGGTTCAGTCCGGCGTCCAGCGGATCCGCCGTGTAGGTGCGCGGCGACCAGCCCTGGCGCGGGATGCGCTCGGCCTGCTCCCAGGCGGGGGCGTCGGTGGCGGGGGCGGTGCCGGCCTGGTCGGGGGCCAGCCCGAGGCCGCCGGTGTCCCAGACGATCAGGCCGTGGTCCAGCGCCCCGCTCGCGCCGGTGGTCCGGTAGCGGCCGACCCCCCGGTGGTTGCGGTAGTCGACGACCCCGTCGACCCGGATGGTGACGCCCCCGCCCTCCTCGGCGGTCAGCGTCACCGCCACCGGGCTCGCCTGGTAGAGGTTCAGCCGCGACAGGGCGAGCCGGCCGGCCTCGTCGGTGGTCACCGGGCGTTCGACGGCCTCGTCGGAGACCGTCCGGTAGACGGCCACGCCGCCCGCCGCGGCGCCGCACACCACGATCGCGATCAGGGCCTTGAGCCAGTGGGACCGCCGGGGCCCGCGGCCGTCGGCCTTCGTCTTGCGGGGCATGCAGCCGCTCCCTCTCCTCGGTCGGACACGACAGTCGGGCGGGCCCGGGGACCAACGGTCCCACGAACCCGCCCGATTCGGGCCCGGTGCCGGTCTCCCCGCACCGGGCCCGGTACGAACACCCCGTCCGGGGCCTAAGGCCTGTCGTCGAACTCGCGTCTGCGGGCCGACGCCGGGGCACGCACCTAGCCGCGCTGGGCGGCCTTGCGCCTGCGGGCCACCAGCACCGTGGCGGTGCCGAGGGCGATCAGCGCCGCCGCGCTGGTCAACACGATCGGCATCCCTTCACCCGCACCGGTGTTGGGCAGGTGCCCGGACGCCGGGGGCGCCGGGGCCGGCGGCACCGGGGCCGCCGTCGTCGGCGCCGGGGTCGGCGTCTCGGTCGGGGTGGGCGTCGGTGTCGGCGTCGGGATCAGCTTGTTGACGGCCGTCACCTCCACACCGGTGTCGAGGTTCGCCGAGGTCAGCTTCAGCGGGCCGAAGACGGTGACCTCCGGCGCCGCGTAGCCGTCCGGCGGGCTCAGCTCCTGCCAGTAGTACGTCCCCGGCACGCCGGTGCCCTGGCAGATGCCGTCGGCGCCGGTCGTGCAGGGCTCACCGACCTTGGTGTCGGGCTTGTCGCCGGTCGGCTGGAGCCCGTCGGTCCCGTTGGTCTCGTGCCACAGCTGGAACTTGGCGCCGGCCAGCGGCTTGCCGTCCTGGTCGTGCTTGACCAGGCGCAGCGCGCCCTCCTGGAGCCGGAAGCCGAAGTCGTAGGTGTGGTCGTTCTCGCCGGGGCCGCCGGTGGTCAGCGCCCGCTCCGGGAACTTGCCGTCCTTCGGAACGATGCCCTTGGAGTCGATGAAGTGGTTGTCACCGACGTCGTGGTCGGTCGGCACCCACTGGAAGAGGGGGCCGTCCTTGGCGTAGTCCGCCGGGTTGTCCAGCTTGATCGTGTACTTGGTCCTCGGCTTGAGGCCGCCGTCGACGTTGCTGTCGTCGAAGTAGTACTCGCCGCGCTTGGTCGTCTTGGTGGTGCCGACGAGCTTCCCCGACTCGTCGTACAGGTGGACGGTGGCACCCGGAACCGGCTTCTGGCCCGGCAGTTGGAGGCCGCTGCGCTCGGGGTCGTACCAGACCCGGTTGCCGATCTGGAGGGGCGCCTGGTCGCAGAGCACCTCCAGGTCGCCCATCGCGGCGCCCTTGCCGAACGGCGGGATGCCCGGGGCCGTGTTGAGCCGCACGCCGCCGTCCGCCTTGCCGTCGCGCTTCTGGAAGGCGCTGCCGTAACCGTAGGCCTGGCTGTCGCTGTCGTAGCCCGAGGTCACGATGGAGTCCTCGACCTTCGAGAACGCCATCCCGGCGTTGGCCGGGTTGTTGTGGCCGATCCGGGCGTTGTCGAAGAACCGCTGGCCCCGGGCCTTGGACCCGCAGCCCAGGTTGGTGTCCAGCACGTACGTGCCGTTCTCCGGGCAGGCCTTGAGGAGGTCGCCGCCGGGCAGGACCTTGGACATCACGTTGCCCGTCGGGCTGGCCGCCGACTGGTCGCCGAAGCGGTCCCGGAAGGCGAGCAGCATCGAGCCGTCGGTCTCGAAGGCGATCTCGGCGACCGCCGGCTCGGGGTTGGCCAGGTAGCTGGCCCCGCAGGCCTGGCCGTTCTGGGAGGTCGGGAAGGTGTCCTGCCACGGGAACCAGGCGGTGCCCGGGCACGGGCCGCCGACCGTGGTGCCACGCGGGTAGTCGAGCGGCTGGTTCAGCACGGCCGGCTTGAACGCGCCGGTGGACAGGTCGAACGGCAGCACCACGGCGCGCAGGTCCGTGGCCTTGCCGGTGGACTCGCCCGAGCAGACGCCGCCGAGGAAGCCGGTGCCGTCCTGGATGCCGAGGCCGTACGGACGCCAGTCCCCCGGCGCCGGGCAGCCCGGGTCCGGGATGGCGTAGGCGGCCTTGGGCGCGGCCGCCGTCGCCGCGGTGGCGTCGTAGCGGTAGAGCTTGCGGTCGTTCAGGTTGACGACGAAGAGGTCCTTGCCGTCGTCGGTGATCTTGATGCCGCCGAGGCTCTCCTTGCCCACCGGGGCCAGGAAGCCGTCGTCGTTTCCCGGGCCGTGCGGGGTGGTGCCCGCGTCCGGGACGGTGGCGAACAGCGTGGTCTTCTTCGTCGCCCAGTCGGTGACGTAGATCCCGCCGGGGCCGCCGGGGCCGTAGGCGGTGGTCCGCTTGGCCTGGGCCGAGGAGAACACCCGCTTGTCGGCCTTGTTCCAGGCGATGCCGTACAGGTTGCCGGTCTGCCCGGCCGTGGCCACGTCGGTCAGGGTGAAGCCGGTGCCGGCCGTGCCCCGGGACTCGTACGGGAAGGACACCAGCGTGTGCTGGGCGGCCCCGTCCTGGGGCGGGTTCTGACAGGTCGACACCAGCGGCGCGTTCTTCTGGCAGTAGTCACCCGGGCTCCAGAGCCCCGTGGTGATCTCCACCTTCTTGCCGCCGGAGAGGTCGACGAACTCCTCGTTGGAGCTCAGCTTGTTCGGCCCGCCGTCCAGACCCTCGCGGGAGGCGAAGGCCGGGTAGAGCACGCCCGGCTTCGGGTTCACCACCTGGACGCGGTACTTGCCGCCGGTCAGCTTGCTCGCGGCCGGCGCCAGCGTCACCGTGCCGTCCGCCGCCGTGGTGCCCTCGATGGAGACCCCGGCCTCGTCGGTGAGCGTCACCTTCACGCCCGCCATGCCCGATTCCAGCCCGGGCGTCCACACACCGTCGGTGTCCACGGCCCGGATCACGTGGACCGCCACCGTGCCGTCGCCGGTCTGGGGGAAGGCCGGCGGGGCCGCCGCCAGGGACCAGGAACCGGCCAGTACGGCCAGCGTCACCGCGCCGCCCGCGGTGCGAAGGCCCGCGGCGCGGCGGCCGGGTGGGCCCCTCCCCCCCCCCCCCGCGCCCCGCGCCGCCCCCCC